>JAVLEV010000008.1:25810-27552 GCA_031920365.1 Planktomarina sp.
GGTACGGTAACAGCAGCTAACTCATCATCAATTTCTGACGGTGCGGCAGCCTTAGTTTTGGCCAACCAAACTGCTCTTGATGCGCGTGACCTCACAGCTCGGGCACGGATCATGGGCCATACCAGCCACGCTCAAGCGCCTGGCTGGTTCACAACAGCGCCGGTTCCGGCTGTGCGCAAGCTTTTGGGAAAGCTGGACTGGAGTGTCTCTGATGTTGATCTTTGGGAGGTGAATGAGGCTTTTGCAGTAGTTCCAATGGCCTTTATGTATGAGCTGGATCTAAATCCAGATGTCGTAAATGTTTATGGTGGAGCCTGTGCATTAGGCCATCCAATTGGTGCTTCTGGTGCGCGGATTATTGTTACATTGCTCAACGCATTGGAGCGGTATGATCTAAAGCGTGGGGTGGCAGCGATTTGCATCGGTGGGGGCGAGGGCACTGCTATTGCTATTGAGCGTTTCTGAGGGGCTTAAAAATGACCCGAACTGATTACAGCCATCTGGCCAAAACTATTGAAAGTCTTACTCAGGGTGAGGACGATGTGATAGCACTCATGGCCACAGTTGCCTGTGAAGTGCACCACAGTGACGACCGCTTTGACTGGACAGGTTTTTATCGGGTAGTCTCACCCAAGATGCTTAAGATTGGACCTTATCAGGGTGGTCATGGGTGTTTAAGAATTTCCTTTTCGCATGGTGTTTGTGGTGCTGCAGCACGACTTGGTAAAACGCAAATAGTACCAGATGTTGATGCGTTTGTGGGTCATATTGCTTGCGCTAGCTCAACTCTTTCCGAAATGGTATTACCAGTCTGGGATAAAACTGGTGAGTTGCTTGCAGTACTAGATATTGACAGTAATCAACTAGATGCATTTACTCAAACTGATGCAGACGCCTTAGCTGAAATCCTTGCGTTAGTGTTTTCCTGATAAAAACAATATGAAATTATCTTGATTTTTTTCACTGACTGATACGATAGTGAAAAAGCGAAGGATAATTTCATTTCATGTACCAGGTAAAATTAGACACAGCCACCCTTGGTGCCGATATTCGCGCCCTTCGCAAGGCGCGGGGTCTTACGCTTGTGGATCTATCCGACATACTTGGCAGATCGGTCGGCTGGTTGAGCCAAGTAGAGCGTGATAAGTCTGAACCTGGCGTCAATGATCTGCGGGGTTTGGCAAAGGCCTTAGATATCTCCGTATCATCATTGTTCAGCGCTGGGCCTGCGCCAGTGGATGAGGCTGGGTTCGTTGTGCGCAAAGACAGCCGGCGTCCCATCGGCAGCCGTGAGGCAGGCCTGGTTGAAGAGTTGCTGTCACCAGACCTTACTGATGACTTTGAAATGTTACATTCCACGTTTGAGCCAGGTGCAAAACTGTTTCAAGCCGTTTCGCGCCCGACCCAAGAGGTTGGGTATATTTTGTCTGGGCAATTGAAGCTATGGATTGGTGCTACGGAATACACCCTCTTCCAAGGTGACAGTTTTCGTATCAAGGGTGAACTGTTCCGTTGGGAAAACCCTGCGGATGAACCCTGTAGAGTAATCTGGGTTATAGCCCCACCGGTGTATTAATGTCGGTTCAGGGTTGGATCATATTCGCAAGCTTCTGGGCCATATTTGTGGTCACGCCTGGGCCCAATGCGGTCAACTGTATGAGTAACGGTATGAGCTTTGGTCTAGGCCGAGGCCTCTGGGCGGTACTGGCAATTTTGACCCAAGCCACTGCCTTTTTGCTACT
>JAVLEV010000009.1:0-7656 GCA_031920365.1 Planktomarina sp.
CCGTCATATTCAAACGGCTCATATCGCTTGGATCTGATTTTGACATTTTCTTAGTCCCATCGCGAAGGCTCATCACTCGAGTTGCTGCACCTTCAATCACGGGTTCAGGAAGTGGGAAAAAATCTACTCCAAAGTCATTGTTGAACTTAGTCGCAATATCACGAGTCAATTCAAGATGCTGTTTTTGATCCTCACCAACAGGCACATGGGTTGCGTGGTAAATCAAAATATCAGCCGCCATAAGCGCAGGGTACCCAAACAATCCAAGCGAAGCGTTTTCGCTATTCTTACCAGCCTTATCCTTCCACTGTGTCATCCGTTTCATCCAACCCATGCGAGCCACACAATTAAATATCCAGGCCAGTTGTGCGTGCTCTGGCACTTGACTTTGATTGAATAGGATAGATTTTTCAGGGTCGATACCCGCTGCAATGAAGCCGGCACAAAGCTCACGAGTGTTACGGCGCAAATCTTCAGGATTCTGCCAAACCGTAATCGCATGCAAGTCCACCATACAATAGACAGTTTCAAATCCCTTATCATCCTGCATATCCACAAAACGTTTCATAGCACCAAGGTAATTTCCAAGAGTCAATCCACCGGACGGTTGGATGCCAGAAAAAACACGCGGTGTAAAAGTGTGGGTCATAGTAGCCTCAGCTCTAGAATTCATTCCATTGATCGGATACTCAACGTGGCTGAAGCCGTCAAGGAAACAAGCAATGCCCAATACCCAATCGCCAGCAGTCAATCCACTGCCACCTGCAGTAATTGTGTTGTTTTTGATCGTAGTATTGGGCGAAATGTATATAGCTGGGGCAGAGGCCAACCTTTGGGGCAGTTTCGACTCACGTATATATTTGATACGCCAGCTTTCCTTTATGCCAGAGGGCTTCGGGCGAGCCATATCAGATGGTCTTTGGATTCCAGAACTTTTTTGGCGGATGATGACCTATCCCTTTATACATGGCTCTTTGATGCAGGGTGTTTTTGCCAGTGTGTTTATTTTAGCAATGGGTAAGTTTGTAGGTGAGGTTTTGGGAAATATTGCGGTAATAGCAATATTTTTTGCCTCCACCATTTTTGCAGCATTAGGCTTTGCACTATTTACCGACTCTAACTTTCCACTGTTTGGTGCCTTTCCAGCCGCTTACGGTTTGATAGGCGCCTTTACTTTTGTTTTATTTAGTCGCTCAGAAGGGCTATTAAGCCAACAGTTTAGGGCATTTAGATTGCTAGGGATCTTAATGCTTATCAATATTAGCTTTTCACTATTTCAAGATGGCCCACCACTTTGGGTGGCTGAATTATGTGGAGCCATAACAGGGTTTATCTCTGCCGCCATAATTCACCCCGGCGGCGTACGTTTCATCAAAAAATAAGTTTGGGCGTACCCAAAACTAGCGCCGCATCAGACTGCGTAACTCAGCCAATGTGAATGCCCCAGTTAACCGTCCAGAAATTACATAACTCACACCGCCTACTGCCATAATCACAATCAACCCAAGCACTCGCCAGCTATTGATTTGCAATATAGGCTCTAATAGTCTGGCCACTCCCCAGATAGCGACCCCCATCATCAGGCTGGCCAAAACAATTCGCCAAGACTTATTTCGCAATTGAGAATCAAAACGTGCCGCCACACCAAACTTGCGGCTGCTCCACCAAAGGCAACCAAGCATGGCCCAACCAGCAAATGTTGCCCCATATGCTGCAGCAGTGAACCCAACGTAAGGCCTTAATAAAATAGCAATAAACGCATTTACAAGCAAAGCCACCAATGCAAAGTAAAAAGGCGACTTGGTATCTTCTCGCGCGAAAAATAACGGTTGATATAGTTTTTGCAATACAAATGCGGGTAAGCCCAGACCATAAATAGCTGTTGCCAAAGCCGTAGCGGCGGTATCCTGAGTTCCGAATGCCCCGCGCTCAAAAAGCACAGATACCAAAGCTGTCGGGATTACCAATAGCGCTACAGCACTCGGAATTGTTAGCAACAGTGAAAACTCTGCCGCACGGTTAAAAGCCTCGCGCCCACCATCAGTATCTCCCAAACGCAGCCGACGGGAAAGGTCCGGTAACAGAACGATCCCAATGGCAATGCCAACTACCCCAAGCGGTAACTGGTACAACCTGTCGGCATAATAGAGCCAAGCATTGGCTCCTTCAAAGTAACTGGCAATCTGGCGCCCAACCAACAAGTTTACCTGTAGGACCCCACCGGCTAAAGCCGCAGGTGCAGCAATCATGGCCAACCGCTTCATTTCTGGCGTCATATGCGGGAAGCGTGGTATTAGGGTAAACCCAGCCCTATGCGCAGCCATCCAAACAAAGGTGAACTGCGCTATCCCTGCAACCGGCACACTCCAGGCCAGGGTTAGGCCAATATTCCAACCCGCCCAGTTCCCCACAAAAAGTCCACCTATAAAACAGATGTTCAGTAACACAGGCGCCGCCGATGTTGCCACAAACCTACCTGCTGAATTTAATACACCAGACGCTAATGCAGCCAAGGATATAAAGAGTATATAAGGGAAAACAATTCGGCCGAACATGACTGTCAGATCAAATCTTTCATCACCAAAAAAGCCACTAGCCATAATCCAAACCAAATAAGGCATAGCCAGCATAGCAATTACATTTAACACAATTACAACCAACGCTAGAATTGACAGAGCGTCGCACGCGAAATCTAGAGGCTTTTCTCCTGATGCCAGCTTTTTAGAAAACATCGGCACAAAGGCCATATTAAATGCACCCTCAGCAAAAAACTTTCGGAATAGATTGGGCAAAGCAAACGCTAGTAAAAAAGCCTCAGCCACAGGGGTGGCACCCAACGTGGCAGCAATGAAAACGTCTCGGACAAAGCCCAAAACCCGCGACACAAGTGTCCAAAACCCAACGGTAAAAAATCCCTGCATTGTGCTCATGATATCGCCATGAGCGCGCCTTGCTTAAGCGCCTCCCTAAGCTTCTGCTCCAACATGTTACGTTTAGTTTTTGAGTGGTACTTCAACCCAAACATATCTTTCACATAGAAGGTGTCCACTACCTGTTCACCGTAAGTGGCAATCACTGCACTGAAAATGTTGACGTTGGCTGAAGCCAATGTACGGGTAAGATCATATAGCAAACCCAAACGATCCCGGGTATCAACCTCGATGATCGTATAAATTTCTGACCCTTCATTATCAAAACTGATCGATGTTGGCACCCTAAAAGCTCTTTCTCGTTTCTTAATCTTGTCCCGCGATTGGATCTCCTCCTTGGCCACCACAGTCCCTTGCAGGGTTTCGTTTATCATCTTCTCCAAACGGCCAAGGCGCCTGTCTTCATAGGGATGCCCATCTGAATCCTGAACCCAGAAGACCGCTGTGGCGTAGCCGTCTTTACTTGTAAAGGTGCGCGCGTCCACAACGTTAGCGCCACTGAGAGCCAAGGCACCACAAAAACGACTAAACACACCAGGATGATCGGCCATTGCAACACAAATCCGCGTGGCATCACGATCTTCATCAGGTTGCAAATCCATTCGGATTTTGTCGTCCGGAATATCTAATAACAGACGCGCAAATATTTGATGAGCCGTCACATGCAGCCCCTGCCAATAAGGTGGATAATGTCGATTTGTCTCATGCCGCAAGGCAAGCTTGGGCCAATCAGTTAAACTAATTCGTAGATTTTTCTTTGCTTCAGTGCCACGGTTTTCGCGGTTAAGATCCTCAAGGCCTGTTTCAAGTGCCTTTTTGGTTTGCCTGTATAAAGCACGAATCAAAACTGCCTTCCAATTGTTCCATACACCAGGGCCAACCCCTGAGATATCACACACGGTTAGAACCGTCAGAAGATCAAGACGCCGCACCGATTGCACAGCTTTAGCAAAATCACGCACTGTTCTGGGGTCAGCAATATCACGTTTCTGAGCCATATCTGACATTAGCAAATGGTACCTAACCAACCATTCTACAGTTTCCACCTCCCGCGGCTTGAGCCCTAGCCTTTGCGCCACCTCCCGCGCAATTTTAGCCCCAAGGACTGAATGATCATCAGACCTGCCCTTACCGATGTCATGTAATAATAGCGCAATATAAAGAACCTTACGGTTCAGCCCATCTTCCAAGATACCACTAGCAACTGGTAGTTCTTCAATTAACTCACCGCGTTCTATCGCAGCAAGATGGCTGATGGTTTGGATAGTGTGCTCATCCACAGTGTAGGAGTGGTACATATTAAACTGCATCATGGCAACAATCGGCTCAAATTCAGGGATAAAAGCGGCAAGAACTCCCAGCTCGTTCATGCGCCGGAGGCCGCGTTCTGGGTTGCCATGTTTAAGTAACAAATCACAAAAGATGCGCACGGCCTCTTCAGAATTACGCATTTGCTTGTCAATTAAATATAGATTAGCCGATACTAAGCGCATCGCATTTGGATGGATGAGCAAGCCCGTGCGCAACCCTTCTTCAAAAACTCGCAATAAATTCATTTTATCAGCTAAAAATATGCCTGAATCTGAGATGGCCAATCGATTTTGAACAATCGTATACCCTGGCCGCAGTTTTGGCTTGCGCCGCAAAAAACGGGCCAAACGGGGCTCTTTTTTCACATGCGCCGCTTCCATTGCGGTTAGAAAAATTCGAGTCAATTCTCCAACCTTAGTCGCATGACGGAAGTAAGCTTGCATAAAATGTTCCACAGAACGCCTGCCATCGCGATCTTTATAACCCATACTTTCTGCTACTTCGACCTGCAGATCAAACGTAAGCTGTTCCATAGCTCGGTTTGCGATCAAATGCAGATGGCAGCGCACAGCCCATAGAAATTCTTGTGCTGCCAAAAATGTAGAAAATTCATCGGTAGTAAAAACGCCCGCCTCCACCAACTGCTCAGAATGCATTACTCCATTAATATATTTTTCAATCCAGAAAAGTGATTGTAGATCCCGCAGCCCCCCCTTGCCCTCTTTTACATTGGGTTCAACCATGTAACGCTGGCCACCCTGTTTAAGGTGACGCGCGGCCCGCTCAGCAAGTTTAGCTTCTGTAAATTCGGCCGCCGTGCCTTTAAAAAGTTTCTCCCGTAATTCTTCTTGTAGTTGATTAAAAACACCAACATCACCAAGAAGAAACCGCATTTCAACTAATGAAGTGCGGATCGTATAATCTTCGCGGGCCAAGTGAAGACAATCATGAATGGTGCGGCTTGCGTGGCCAACCTTTAAGCGCAGATCCCAAAGCACATACAAAAGACTCTCGATCACATTTTCTGCCCAAACAGTCATCTTGTAGGGTACAGTAAACTGCAAATCGACGTCAGAAAATGGTGCCATTCCGCCTCGGCCGTATCCACCCACAGCAATGACTGCCAATCTTTCTGAGGCAGTTGCAATTTCTATCGGGTGTAAATGTTGGACCACTGCATCATAAGCAGCAGCAACAAGACAATCAGTGAGATAGCAATAACTGGCTGCTGTGGCATTTGCACTAAAAGGCGCCTGTTTGAAGGCAGCGGCAACTTCTGCGATGCCAGAGGTACGCGCCTCACGCAGAACCTCAACTATTTGAGCTCGCACATCAGCTGAACATTGAACCCCAATCAAACCAGAATTTATCTGCGCCGCAACCAGATCACGATCAAAGATCTTGTGTACCTCACAAATAAGCGCTTCAGGTTGAATGAGGTCAGATCTTCCCAAATCTTAAAATCCAAAACTTGAAAATGCGCGAGGAGCTACTTCAAGCACAAACACTTGCTTGCCAACAATGGTCGCAACCGCAAGTCCACGCTCAATGGTGCCATCTCTTCGCAGCCTAAAGATGCCTGCTGCCCCCTGAAATCCACTCGTCAAAGTGAGGCCTTTTTTATTTAACGCATTGCGGTTTCCAGTAGCTACTGAAGCTCCAACAGCGGCTACTCCATCGTATGCAATTGTAGCCAGCGGATGTGGCGCTCTGCCATAGACAGATTTAAAACGCGCACGGAATTGCTCAGCACGTATTGGACTCGGCATGGCAAACCAACCGCCCTGCATACCCGGCAAATGAAAGGCCGAGGGCAAGATATCCCATTGTGAAAGTCCGGCATATTGTATAATCTTAGGATCAACACCAGCTTCTGGAAGCAACTGTGCTATCAAGGGTAACCCCCCATCATAGTCAGCAGTCAAAAATACAATATCAGCCCCAATCAGTTTATTGCGGTCAGCAACACGTGTCATTGCCTCCACAACGCCTTGTTGAGTGAATTCGTAACTTTCGATACCGGCAGCTACAGAGCCCTGCCCACGTAACGCTTGTTCGATCGAATCCCTACCCGCCTGGCCAGATACGTTATTGGCGTGGATAATTAAAGCACGGCTTTTGCCCTGGGCCCGCGCATAGGCCACCAAGCGATCGGCAGTATTTTGAAAGGTATGACCAAGAACGAAAACGTTGCCGCCAGCAATATCCACATTGTTGGACAGTGACAAAACACTTACTCCACTGCTCGCTATAGCAAGACCTACCGCATTGGCAGCACCTGCGAACAGTGGCCCCACGATTACTTGCGCACCTTCGTCAACAGCCAAAAGCGCCATTTCGGCCGCCTGCAGCTCAAGACCTGCAGTATCATAAACTCGCATCTCCATATCAACGCTACCAACCAAGTCTTCCATGGCCATGCGCGCTGCTTGCTCGGCAGACGCGGCAAGTTCTCGTACCCGCGCATCCTGTGCCCCGATGGGCAATAAAACAGCGACTTGCACCTTTTTTGCTCCATCAACGCGCAGACCGCCACCAAAACGCTGACCACTGGAGGACCCTACACAAGCAGTAATCAAAAACGCACCACAAAGAATTAAAGTAGCACGCCACAAATACTGCATCCAAGAATATTGAGAAACCATGGTCAAAGAGCCCCTTCAGAGGTTAATAGTAATTTGCTACAAATACTTTATTGCAATCCGCAAAGGGGTCCAGTGATGAATCATAAATTGATCAAGTTGGAGCCAGGGTTATACCTTGTAGCAACACCTTTGGGCTCCGCCCGAGATATAACCCTACGTGCATTGGATATTTTGGCTTCAGCGGATGTAATTGCTGCTGAAGACACCCGAACAGCCCGGAAGTTATTAGATATCCATGGCGTCCCTTTAGGTGGTAGACGAATCATCGCTTACCATGACTACAGCAATGCCAGTGACCGCCGACGCCTATTAAACCATGTTACCGAGGGGAGATCAGTAGCCTACGTCTCCGAAGCCGGGACACCACTCATTGCCGACCCCGGTTACCAATTGGTCCGGGACGCACGACAAGCTTCTATTCTAGTGCTTACTGCGCCCGGCCCAGCAGCTTGCATCGCAGCACTTACAGTTGCTGGCTTGCCTACTGATCAATTTTATTTTGCGGGCTTTTTACCGCCTCAGCAAACAGCTCGGCAGAAAAATTTGGTAGAACTTATGCGGTTAAACGCGACATTGGTATTGTACGAGTCCCCCAAACGCTTGAACGCACTTCTAGCAGATATCGAAGTTGTTGGCGGCGCTATGCGACAAGTGGCAGTATGTCGAGAATTAACAAAGAAATTTGAAAATGTTCAAATTGGTCCAGTCAGCACATTAAGAGCGTTTTATGACGTAAAGCCTGCCAAAGGCGAAGTCGTTGTTTTGATTGC
>JAVLEV010000009.1:7756-23397 GCA_031920365.1 Planktomarina sp.
GCTAGAGCATTTGGATCTCCATGATTTTGACGTAGTCTGGCTTCGCCAAGATCCACCTTTCGACATGGGCTACATTACCACAACCCACCTTTTGGACTTTTTAAAGCCTGATGCGTTGGTGGTAAATGATCCGTTTTGGGTCCGTAATTATCCTGAAAAACTGTTGATGTTGCAGTTTCCCGATCTTATTCCACCCACTACAATTGCGAGAGATCTAGATACCCTTAAAACCTTTCGCTTGATCCATGGTGATGTAATTGTGAAACCACTATACGGCAATGGTGGCGCCGGTGTATTTCGCTTGCTCCCTGAGGATCGCAATATTGCGTCACTGCATGAATTATTTATGGGTATCAACAACGAGCCTCTGATAATCCAGAAATTTCTGCCGGACGTTCGCAATGGCGACAAGCGTGTAATACTGGTTGATGGAGAGGCCGTCGGCGCAATTAACCGCGTCCCAGCCGCCGGAGAAACTCGCTCCAATATGCATGTAGGTGGGCGACCAGAAAAAATTGGCCTAACAGCACGGGACCTTGAAATCTGTGCCGCTATTGGCCCTACTTTGCGTGAAAAGGGCCAGGTATTTGTAGGCATTGATGTGATTGGGAACTATTTAACCGAGATTAATGTTACCTCCCCAACAGGTCTACAAGAATTGCAGCGCTTTGACGGCACAAATGTGGCAGGCATGATCTGGGATGCAATTGAGGCGAAATTGTAGACATACTTGCAGCTAGAATACCCCATCTTGCTGATCTTCCACTGGCTCCCTCGTTAGCTCAAAATCTGGTACTTCCACAGTTAGATCATCTATGGCCAAAGGACCGCTTGGGCGGGCCAAACGATTACGTATCACCCATATTAATCGGTTTTCAGCGCGGGTGATTGCCACATATGCCAAGCGTTTCCAAAGCTGGGTCCCAGCCTCACTACGGTTCATCTTTGCGGCCACATAAATATCTGGTGCGAACACCTGTACGGTATCCCATTGCGAGCCCTGCGCTTTGTGGATTGTAACAGCTGCTCCATGCAGAAAAGTTGCTCCCATGCGAGCTGCGAAGGGGATGAACGGCTCTTCCTCATCCGGCATTTCAATTTTAACAATGCTGGCAGCACTAAGCTGCGGTTGTTCGGCGCCAATCACGTGCAAGCGCGAAAATCCCGGCCTTCGGCCTGGTCCAAGATACACAACCTGCGCACCTTTGATCAAGCCACGTGCCTCAAGGTCCAGTCTTTTTTTACGGTGTTTTAGGGGCAATTCGATGCCGTCACATATCAATGGCTCACCTGCCAGCAGCTCCTCTGGTGGCGCATCAAATGCGCTACGGAATGCTTGTATGAGTTTGATCCGGGTTATATTACGCCAGACTAACACAGGCGAGCGCGCCATCAGATCAGACTCAACCCTTTGGCCAATGACAACACGTTCATCTGTACTGGCAGCCTCATGTACCATGCTTTCAAAGTCTATGAATTGCAGTGAAGGGTCTCCCAAAGCATGTGCTAAATCTAGGATTGGATTATCCTGTGTTTGCCGGTGCACCCGACTGAGAACCAAACGTCGCCCTTTAGGCAACGTATCAAATACCATGGCACCAGACTGATTAACTGGTGCCAATTGGGCAGGGTCTCCAAAGAGGATCAGCGTGGGGAATATGTCTTGCAAATCTTCCAACTGCTTTGCGTCCAGCATCGAGCTTTCATCAACGAAACCAACATCAAGTGGATCTTCGCGACGCTTCCACCCAGTGATGAAATCAGATCCACGCAATCCAGCCGCGGCCAATGCACCCGGAATGGAAGCATTCGATGCATAGAAATTGTGCGCACGATCCAGGGAAATATCCGTTATCCCCTCAACTTCGGGCCGAGGCCCGTTGCCACCAAGCCATTCAGCAATTTTTTCATACTCGGGGTCATACATTGGCGTATAAAGAATACGGTGGATGGTTGTTGCAGGCACCCCGCGGTTGCGCAACACGCTGGCTGCTTTGTTAGTGGGCGCCAAAATCGCCAATGTGCGACGATCTTTGCGCGAGCGGGCCTCGTAATCTCCCGAAACAATATTCATACCCACCTCTTTGAGGTCATGGTAAAGTTGCGCCAGAAGTAGGGTTTTGCCAGACCCAGCCTTGCCTAACACTGCAGCAATGCTGGTTTTGCCCTCACGCGGCGGGGTAAGAACACTATTTTCTAGATCGATGCCAGCCGAGCACAATATATCACTTATCGTATCATAAGCCTGCGCCTGATCTTCTGAATAAGAAATTTTTTTTGCTGACATGCCCTTCTCTAACTAATGGCGCAGACTGGGACCAGAGCAATCAGCAGCTCAAAGCGTTTGAAAATAAATAAAGTAATACTCCTAAAAAAAATTAGGCCTGCCTCGGGCTATTGGCACATTGCAGATAGGGTCTCAGAAACTGTTCGTAAGCCGCGACAAGGGGCTTGGACCAAAACAGACATATTACCGGGCAAATGTTCATTACAGCGCATTTTCATATGCGCTGCTGGCAAATCGTTCCAATCAAAAACTTCGGATAAGCACGGGTTTAACTTATTTTCACACATGAGCCGGTTGGCAGCAGCAGCCTGCTTTAGGTTTGCAAAATGTGAGCCCTGCAGCCGCTTTTGATGCATCCACATGTAGCGCACGTCAAGAGTAAGATTATAACCCGTAGTGCCCGCACAGATAACTACCATACCACCTTTTTTGCAAACAAAAGTAGAAATAGGGAACGTACTTTCGCCTGGATGTTCAAAAACTATGTCTGGGTTGTTTCTCTTGCCCGTAATTTCCCAAATAGCAGCGCCAAATTTCCGCGCCTCTCTGAACCAAGAAGCATACTCGGGCGTGTTCACTGTTGGCATTTGCCCCCAACAACTGAAGTCACGTCTGTTAATCACGCCTTTAGCACCAAGCCCCATAACAAAATCACGTCTGCTTTCGTCACTAATCACGCCAATCGCATTCGCACCAATCACACTGGCTAGTTGGACTGCATAGGATCCAAGCCCACCGGATGCACCCCAAATTAGAACATTTTGTCCTGGCTTCAGTTCATGGGGAGTATGCCCAAACAGCATTCGATATGCTGTGGCAAGGGTTAAAGTATAGCAGGCACTTTCTTCCCAAGTTTGATGCTGTGGCCTTGGCATCAACTGCTGGCTTTGAACGCGAGTGAACTGACTAAAAGATCCATCTGGTGTTTCGTACCCCCAAATACGCTGTGATGTTGAATACATCGGGTCGCCGCCATTGCACTCTTCATCATCGCCATCATCTTGATTGCAGTGGACCACAACCTCATCGCCAATTTTCCAACGGGTTACTTTTGAACCAACTGCCCAAATAATGCCCGACGCATCAGAGCCAGCTACATGGTAAGCTTGGTTGTGGCTGTCAAAAGGGCTAATCGGTATACCTAATGCAGCCCAAACACCATTATAATTAACTCCAGCAGCCATTACCAAAACTAGCACATCATGGTTGTCGAGCTCGGGAACATTCAAAACCTCCTGCAACATTGCCGTATCAGGTTCTCCATGGCGTTCTCTGCGAATGGCCCAACCATACATTTGTTTTGGCACATGCCCTAAAGGTGGCATTTCACCCGTTTCATAAAGATCTTTTTTTACCGCCTTAAAACCGATCAACGGTGCGTTTAAATCCAAAGGCATGGGAGACCCTCCATATTTTCCTACAATGCAGAATTAATCTGTGTGCCTTTAGGCTAAAATTTAGTAAGTAATAAAGCAATCAATTATTAATTAATTTTGTAACTTTATATCACGAATGATTTATGACAAAAAAGATAACTTATAAACCTAATTCAGCAAACGGGCGCAGTTTTTTGATAAATCAAGCAATCTTCTTAATGACTAAGTTCAATTTAATAGCCAAGCTCAATAAATTTTATTAAACAAAACTACATCTTTCTAGCTCTATGCTTTTAACTGTTTCTCAAAAAATAATTAGTTATTTCTTATTTTCAGTTATTTAGTCACAGCTAGCTCGCTAAACTAGCCTTCAAGCTAACAAAAAAAATATTTACTGACTTTGGACATAGCCCACACCAGACAAAATATGAAAAATATATATCACTACGTAACAAACAAGAAAAATACCCCTAAATACAGAAATTGGTATGCCCCAGAGAATTGACAGAGTGGTATTATTACGACATTGATTTTTAATACGCATTAATATTTCGTGCAAGTTAGGGGTCTCTACTATGACACAAGAGCAAAAAAATCACCCCTGGTTGTTTCGGACCTATGCCGGCCACTCAACAGCCCAAGCATCAAATAAACTGTACCGGTCGAACCTGTCTAAGGGCCAAACGGGCTTATCTGTGGCTTTCGATTTGCCAACTCAAACAGGTTATGACAGCGATAATATCCTTGCCCGTGGCGAGGTGGGTAAAGTTGGGGTACCAATCTGCCATTTAGGCGACATGCGAACGCTCTTTGAAGATATACCATTAAATAAGATGAACACCTCTATGACAATCAATGCCACAGCACCTTGGCTATTAGCACTCTATATCGCTGCTGCCGAAGAACAGGGTGCAGATACAACAACCCTTCAAGGTACTGTGCAAAACGATATTATTAAAGAATACTTAAGTAGAGGCACCTATATTTGCCCGCCAAAACCATCTTTACGTATGACAACAGATATTGCTGCCTTTACCCGCGAGCACTTACCCAAATGGAACCCAATGAACGTGTGTTCCTACCATTTGCAAGAAGCCGGCGCGACACCAGAGCAAGAACTAGCCTTCGCCTTAGCTACAGCAACTGCAATATTGGATGATTTAAGTATCAAAGTCCCACCAGAACATTTTGGAGAGATGGTCGGGCGCATCAGCTTTTTTGTAAATGCAGGCATCCGGTTTGTGACTGAAATGTGCAAAATGCGGGCTTTCGTAGACCTTTGGGACCAGATTTGTAAAGATCGGTACGGAGTAGACGACCCAAATATGCGGCGCTTTCGCTATGGAGTGCAGGTCAACTCTCTTGGCCTGACCGAGCAACAACCCGAAAATAACGTCTACCGTATTTTAATTGAAATGTTGGCAGTAACCCTATCAAAAAAAGCTCGTGCAAGAGCAGTTCAGTTACCTGCATGGAATGAGGCATTAGGTTTACCACGGCCATGGGACCAACAATGGTCCCTACGCATGCAACAGATCGTGGCATTCGAAACTGATCTCTTAGAATATGATGATCTATTTGACGAAAATCCAGCTGTAGAACGCAAAGTAGCGACACTCAAAGATGGTGCCTTGGCTGAATTAGCTTTAATTGACAGCATGGGAGGGGCAGTTGAGGCAATCGAATACATGAAATCGCGCTTAGTAGAGTCGAACGCTGCCCGAATTAACCAAATAGAAAGTGGAGAGAGGACCGTTGTAGGCGTAAACGCCTATCAAACTGGTGAGCCCAGCCCTCTAACTGCCGGTGAAGACGCCGTCCTAAGTGTCGACCCCGCAACCGAGGCTGAGCAAATTAAACGCCTAAATAACTGGCGCGCAAACCGGGATCCCAAGACGGTAAAAATTTCATTGGACGCTCTACGGAAGGCGGCGCTTGAGGGCAGTAATATTATGCCGCCTTCAATCGTTGCAGCCAAAGCTGGGGTCACAACCGGCGAGTGGGGAGATGTAGTACGTCAAACTTTTGGCCAATATAGGGGCCCAACTGGGGTAAGTGCCAATCCATCCAACCGTACCGAAGGACTGGACGCCATACGCGATTCTGTCGCTATTGTAAGCGGTAAGTTGGGGCGTAAATTAAAGTTCCTGATGTGCAAACCCGGATTGGACGGACATTCAAATGGTGCCGAACAAATTGCGGCGCGAGCCCGTGACTGTGGTATGGAGATTTCCTATGAAGGTATTCGATTTACCCCAGAAGAAATTGTAACCGCAGCACGAGAAGAAAATGCGCATGTCATTGGCTTATCAATTTTGTCAGGTTCGCACATATCTTTAATGAAAGCAGTGATGACCAAGCTGGAACAGGCCCATCTTGGCCATATTCCGGTGGTAGTCGGCGGTATCATACCAGAAGCTGACGCAAGCCGCTTACGCGCAATGGGCATATCGAGAGTATATACACCTAAGGATTTCAAATTAAACCAAATCATGTTTGATATTGTGGCCTTGGCAGAGCCTGATAAGTTGGCAGGTACCATCGGCGCCCATTAGAAGCAAGATTCAGTAAAAACTCTGTGGATCAATATCTATGGATAACCTCAATGATTTTGGAAACTTAAACTGCGCCTTCCACTCAGTAAGAGCAGTTTGAATTGATGCCGATTTATCGGCCTTTACCAAAAGCCTTACCCGATGTCGTCCACGTATGCGCGCAATTGGTGCTGGAGCTGGACCAAAAACCTGAGCCCCTATTTTAGTAAGTGGCATGCAGTTTTGCGCCATAGCTTGCCCCACTTCAAAAGCCTCCTGCTCATTATTTGACGATAGAACAACGCCCACAAGGCGCCCATAAGGCGGTACACCTGCTGCCTCACGCTCACGCGCTTCTGTTCGCCAAAAGGCTTCCTCATCGCCTCCTAATATAGCTCGTATAACTGGATGCTCCGGTTGATGGGTTTGCAAAACTGCAACTCCTGGCTTGTCCGACCGACCCGACCGACCCGCCACTTGGCGCATCAATTGAAAAGTCCGCTCAGCCGCGCGCAGATCTGAGCCCTGCAAGCCCAAATCCGCATCTATCACCCCTACAAGAGTGAGCAGAGGAAAATTATGCCCTTTTGCCACAAGTTGGGTGCCAATAATCACATCCACCTCACCCGAAGCTAATGCTGTAATCTGGACCTTTAATGCCCGCGCAGAGCTAAACAGATCAGACGATAGTACCGCCACTTTAGCATCTGGAAACAGCGCAGTAGCCTCCTCCGCCAATCGCTCCACACCGGGCCCCAGCACCGCCAACCGGTCTTCGGCCTCACAGCTGGGACAAACCTTTGGCACTGGTTTGGTCGCACCGCATTGATGGCACATCAACCGCTTCAAAAAACGGTGCTCTACCATCCGAGCATCGCAACTGTCACAGCCCACCTGGCTGCCACACGCCCTACAAATGGTAATGGGAGCATACCCACGTCGATTGATGAACAATAAAGATTGCTCACCAGCTTTAATGCGAATTTCCACCATTTTCTGTAAGCTTGGAGATATCCAGCGATCACCAGGCAAGGTTTCTTTTCGCATATCAATCGCACGCATATCTGGCATTTTAGCTGCACCAAAACGGCTTTTCAGGTCAATTTTTTTATACTTACCAGACTCAACATTTGCCCAACTCTCCAGGCTTGGTGTGGCGCTGGCCAGCACCACCTGCCCACCAACCAATGAAGCGCGTAACACCGCCATGTCACGTGCATTATAGAGCACACCATCCTCTTGTTTATAACTGCTGTCATGTTCTTCATCGACAACTATCAGCCCTAAATTCTGAAATGGTAAAAATAATGCAGACCGAGCACCTACCACCATCTGCGCATGCCCTTGGCCAACCATTTTCCAAGTACGGCGCCGTTCAGTCATTGTAACTCCAGAGTGCCACTCCGCAGGCCGAGCCCCAAAGCGTGCCTCTACTCGAGTCAAAAATTCAGCAGTTAGCGCAATTTCAGGAAGTAGCACCAAGGCCTGACGCCCCTGCTTTAAACAGGCAGACACAGCTTCAAGATACACCTCAGTTTTCCCTGACCCGGTAACACCTTTCAGAAGCGTAGTTGTGTATTCACCACTATTGCTTTCTAGGTGCCTTACCGCTGACTCCTGATCTGCCGATAACTCTTTACTCGGCAAAGACGGGTCCAATATCGGAAATGGCATGTCCTGCGGTGTAACATGTTCTGCTACAGCACCTAGCTTAACTAGACCTTTGATTACCGATGTAGTGACCTCAGCAGCATCGGCTAGTTCTTTTAGCATAAAGCTTTGCCCAGAAAATTCTTCTAATAAAGCCAAAACCCGTTGTCGGGTATCTGTCATACGAGTAATCTCGACATCACCTATGCGGTATACAAGCCGCATGGAAGGTGGGTCCCCCAAGCCAGGGGCACGTGTTGCAAGGCGAAGCATTTTTGGCATAGGAGTGAGCGTATAGTCCGAGACGCGGCGCAAAAAATCTTGCATGCTTTGCAGCATGGGGGCCACATCCAACAGTCGGATAACCGAGCGTGTTTTGGCGTAATCAAAATCGCCTAAACCTGGAGCCCATATAACACCCAAAACTTTGCGCGGCCCTAATGGCACCTCCACAAATGCTCCCTGCCAGCATCCACCCTCTGGAGCCCTATAATCAAGCATCCGATCAAGCGGTTGGCTCGTTAAAACAGCAACCAAATCACCTTCATCAAAGAATTGGGGGCCAGACACATCATTTCCTTAGCAGCGGGGCTTTTAGAACTTATATAATTCAGTTAAAGGTTCTAGTAGCTAAGGCCAACCTATCAAGGACATAAGTAATGAAATTTTTTGTTGATACAGCTGAAATTGATGCAATTGCCGAGTTAAACGATCTCGGTATGCTGGACGGTGTTACTACAAACCCATCTCTGATTATGAAATCGGGCCGGGATATAATGGAAGTGACCAAAGAAATTTGTGACTTAGTATCAGGGCCTGTGAGTGCCGAAGTCGTGGCGACTGAAGCGCAATCAATGGTTGCAGAGGGACGTAAACTTGCAGAAATTGCGTCAAATATTACGGTCAAATTACCGCTGACCTGGGATGGGCTGAAAGCTTGTAAGGTTTTGTCTAGTGAAGGTAAAATGGTAAATGTCACTCTTTGCTTCAGCGCAAACCAAGCACTTTTGGCAGCCAAAGCAGGTGCAACATTCATAAGCCCCTTCATCGGCCGCCTTGACGATGTGAACATTGATGGTATGGATTTGATCGCTGACATTCGCCAAATTTATGATAACTTTGGCTTTGATACACAAATTTTAGCAGCCTCAATTCGCACCGTAAATCATGTAACTCAAGCTGCACTAATCGGAGCTGACGTTATTACGGCACCGCCAAATATTATTAAGTCACTCGCTAATCACCCCCTAACAGATAAAGGCCTTGAACAATTCATGTCAGATTGGACAAAAACAGGGCAGAAAATTCTGTAGCATCGGGATATGGATGTTCACTAGAAATGGACAAACCACCTGAGCAGCAAATGAGGCATGCCATGGACCCGCAAACAGAAAAAAATTTGCGTGATATAATTATCGACAACCCCAAAATCGTTTTAGATGATCCATCTGTCATGCGTGCATTAGTTTTAGCCAATGATGAAATGCGTGGCGAAAATATTGTTGATTTGCGTAGCGTTGCAATGAAACGTCTAGAAACTAGGCTTGGCCAGCTTGAAGCCACCCACCGATCTGTGATCGCTGCTGCATATGATAATCTTGTCGGCGCCCAACAGATCAATCGAGCCATACTCAAGATCTTGGAGCCTAATAATTTCGATAGTTTTCTTATGATGACCGGTAAAGATATGCCAGATATTATGCGTATTGATTTTGCCTGCCTTATTTTGGAAACAGACCAACAAGAACGAGACCCTAAACTGGCTCATCTCAGCGAGGTGTTGATCACCGCGCCGATAGGCTTTGTTACAGAATATCTGCCAACAAGCACTGTTTCCAATGGCATAAAAGTAACTCTGCGGAAGGTAACATCGCCAAACAAATTTGTTTACGCTGGAGCGTCTTGCGAAATAGGGTCAGAAGCCTGCATACAGTTAGACTTTGGCGATGAGACTGTGCCTGGACTATTAGTTTTAGGCGCCCAAAACTCAAACCAGTTTTCAAGCGCACAGGGTACCGACCTTTTGAAATTTTTCGGCACAGTTTACGAGCGTGCTGTCCACAGATGGCTTATGTAAAAGCAGGTTAGAAATGGACCCCGTCGATCAGTTTAGCCTAGTCTCCCCAGCAGCTCGCGATGCTCTTCAGCATTGGCTACGCCATGAGAAAGCCCTGAAATCTGCCTCTGCCAACACTGTGAGTGCCTATACATCCGATGTTACCGGTTTTATTGCGTTTATGGCAAAACACAGAGGGGGTCCTCAGGGCCTTAAAGCTTTGGTCAACATTAATACACGCGATATGCGTTCCTGGATGGCTCATGAGCGTGGTCGCGGAATTGGTAGCCGCAGCCTAGCGCGCGCCCTGTCTGCGGTGAAAACGTTTTTTCGCTGGCTCGCAGAGCGCCATAACCTTCAGCCCACCGCAGTTTTGCAGGCCCGATCTCCAAAATTTGAACGTAAACTACCACGACCCCTTGAGATTACAGCTGCTCGTGAAATTATTAAAGCAGTGAAAACACAAGCCCGAGAGGATTGGGTTGCGGCTCGGGACACCGCTGTTTTAACAGTACTTTATGGATCTGGGCTGAGAATATCTGAGGCTTTAAGCCTCTCGGGCGCGGATTACCCGCTACCTGACGTACTACGCATTATCGGCAAGGGTGGCAAAGAACGAATTGTACCAATTTTACCAGTCACTAAAGCAGCTGTGGAACAATATGCCAAGTTGTGCCCATTTCCAATGGAAACTGAACTACCACTATTCCGAGGTGTGCGTGGTGGTGGCTTACGGTCTGGTTTGGTACAAAAAGCAATGCGAGCCGCACGAATGCAATTGGGTCTGCCAGCAACCGCAACGCCTCATGCGATGCGCCATTCATTTGCTACACATTTGTTAAACGCAGGTGGCGATTTGAGGACAATTCAAGAACTGCTGGGCCACGCCTCACTATCAAGCACGCAGGCCTATACCGCTGTGGATACCGCACGGCTTATGGAGGTTTACAACGCCGCTCATCCTAAAGCCTGATTGCTACCCACAGGACTTTTCGCTTATAGAGGGCGCATGGATATACGCAAAAAAGCCTTGGCCGTACATTTTCTTACCGCAACCGGAGCTGTCTTTGCCATGCTGGCAATGCTTGAGGCAGTGAAAGCCAACTGGGACATGATGTTTGTCTGGCTGGTTGTTGCTTTTTTTGTAGATGGTATCGATGGACCGTTAGCACGTCGCTACAATGTAAAAAAAAACGCGCCCATCTTTGATGGCGTACTTTTAGATTTGATCATCGACTACCTAACTTATGTGTTCATTCCAGCATATGCCTTGTTCGCCAGTGATTTGTTGGCGGGCTGGTCAGGTTGGGTTGCGATTATTGTTATTACCTTTGCTAGTGCAATGTATTTCGCAGATACGCGTATGAAAACTAAAGACAATTCCTTTCATGGTTTCCCAGGCGCTTGGAACATGGCTGTAATCGTAATTTTCGCTACCACACCAAACCACTGGATCATCCTTGGCTTTGTCACCTTGTTAGCTATTTCGATGTTCTTGCCACTCAAATTCGTACACCCTGTGCGTACCAAGCGATGGCGCCCCGTTACTCTACCGGTAGCTTTAGCTTGGGTCGGGTTCGCGTCTTGGGCAGCTTGGGGCAACTTTACAGAAGTTCCAGCAGCCAATTTTGGCCTCTTGGTTACCTCTACCTACTTGTTATTTGCAGGGGTTGTACAAGAGCTCATACGAAAAGACGCTTAAACCCAAGTTAAAAAAATCCCAATGAGAATTATAATCCCAGCAAAAATTTTGGATAGACTCATCTGTTCACGAAAAAAAAACCAGCCCAAAATCATTGCAAAAAGGATGCTACTTTCGCGCAGCGCCGCTACTAGGGCGATTGGGGCCTGGGTCATCGCCCACACTACAATGGCATAGCCTACAAAAGACGCAAATCCCGCCAGAAATCCGATAGAAATTTGGGAACCAAATTTTGGTAAAACAGAGCGGCCTCGTAATAGGAATATGACTGGAGTATAGAAGACTGCTGAAAAAATTAGTAGCCAAGATACATAAGAGAGCGCGTTTCCCATGGCCCGCGCACCAAGGCCATCAATCAAAGAGTACCCTGCAGTAGCGGACGCAGAGCCAATAGCCAGGGCAATTAACTTACGATCTTCGCCCGAATTGAACACTCCCTGGGCCATAAGCAAGATGCCTAATCCAAGGACTAATATTCCTAGAAAGTCGAATCCACGAAGAGTATCGATTCCAAATAAAACACTGACGATTAAAATAATCATTGGTGCACCGCCACGCGCAATAGGATACACTCTACTGAGGTCACCACGCTCATAGGCAAATCCCAAAAATAATTGGTAAAACATATGGATAAAGCCAGAAGCCAGCAGCCAAAGCCAGACCTCACCCTGAGGTATGGGAAAAAACGGAATAAGGCAGAGCCCAAAAAATGCATGCGCAAGATTCAAAACAAACATACCAGTTTGCTTATTACTTCCAGTTTTGACCAAAGCGTTCCAGCCCGCGTGTAGCAGGGCAGCAATAATAACAGCACAGAACACTGAGACAGTCATGGCGCATACTCAAAAAAAATTAGTGTGGCTTTATAGTCTTCCATTTAAGAAATAGATCGAGGAGTAAGATCCGCCCCTCAATATAGTTTGGCAGTTTTGCCTCTATCCAAGAGCTACATCACAGCGACGACAGACACCCGAATGACTATATTGCCCTACATCTGGCAGAATTTTCCAACAACGTTTGCATTTTTTACCTTCAGCTTTTACAAAACTTACAAAAACCCCCGTGGTGTCATCCAATGTAAATGCGCCTTCGGGTCCAGCTTGGTCAGAAACTTTAATCCCAGATGTGATGCAAAGGTCGGCAAAAGAAACAGATTTTAATACACCCATCGTCACCGCATCTACATAAACTACTGGCGCTGCCTCTAGGCTAGAACCTATATTCTTTTCACGGCGCTCAATCTCCAATGCACCAGTAACCACACGACGTACTTTGCGAATAATAGTCCATTTTATCGCTAAATCGGGGTTAGACCATTCGTCAGGCGTTATGGGCATGTCCACCAAATGCACTGAGCTCTCAGCACCAGGGTTACGTTCTAGCCAAACCTCTTCCATTGTAAAGGTAAGCACAGGCGCCAACCACGTTGTGAGCCTGTCGTACAGCAAGTCCAATACAGTACGTGCAGCGCGGCGATCTTCAGTATTACCATCACAATACAGAACATCTTTGCGGATATCAAAGTAGAAAGATGATAAATCAACCGTCGCAAACTGAAACAGCGCTTGGAAAACACCTTGGAAATCATAGGCAGTATAGCCATCACGGACTATTTTATCCAACTCAGTCAAACGATGCAAAACCCATTGTTCCAGCTCTGGCATAGCATCCAGCTCAACTCGATCCGCCTCGCTAAAATCTGCAAGTGAACCCAGCATAAACCTCATAGTATTGCGCAAACGGCGATAACTATCTGCGACGCCTTTCAGGATTTCAGGGCCAATTCGCAGGTCACTGGTATAGTCTGACTGCGCAACCCAAAGCCGGAGAATATCTGCGCCATATTGTTTAGTAACATCATCAGGAGACACCGTATTACCAACAGACTTGGACATCTTCATGCCTTTTTCATCTAGGGTAAACCCGTGGGTCAGTACACCACGATAAGGCGCCCTGCCTTGGGTTCCACAAGATTGCAGCATGGATGAATGAAACCAACCACGGTGTTGGTCGGTGCCCTCTAGATAGAGATCAGCCAAACCGTCCTCGCTGCCATCGACACGATCACGCAAGACAAAAGCGTGGGTTGACCCACTGTCGAACCATACATCCAAGATATCAAACACTTGTGTATAGTCCTCAGGCCTCACAATATCACTTAAAAACCGATTTTTTGCGCCATCTTTGTACCAAGCATCAGCACCTTCAATCTCGAAGGCCGCTAAAACACGAGCATTTACAACCTCATTCCGCAGCAAGTAATCATCATCGGTAGGCAGGCAATCGTTTTTTATAAAACAAGTCAGAGGGACACCCCAGGCACGTTGTCGCGACAACACCCAATCAGGCCGTGCCTCAATCATCGAATACAAGCGGTTACGCCCTGTGGGCGGAGTCCAAGTGACCAGCTCATCAATCGAGGTTAACGCTCTCTCGCGAATGGATTTCCCATAAATATCCATACCGTCATTAACGGGTTTATCCACTGCCGCAAACCACTGTGGCGTATTGCGATAAATGACCGGGGCTTTTGAACGCCAGCTGTGGGGATAGCTGTGTTTGATTTTACCACGTGCCAGCAATCCATCAACCTCAGTAAGCTTTTCGATGATGGCACCATTAGCATTACCCTCTTTGCCATTTGGTTTAAGAATTGCCTTACCACCAAAGAAAGGCAAGTCAGCGCGAAAACGGCCATCCTCCATTACGTTATAAGTTATGACTTGCTCCAACATGCCAAGATCCCGGTAGAGCTCAAACTCCTCGATTCCGTGCGATGGCGCACAATGCACAAAACCCGTACCTTCGGTGTCGGTCACAAAATTAGCAGCCCTAAAATCTCGGATGTCATCCCATTCGCCTTCGCCGCCCTCCACACCATGCAGTGGGTGCAACAGCTGAATTTTTGCTAAATCATCTTGCGTGACTTGACAAAGTCGGCGAAACATCGTGGTTTCAAGACGTGCTCGGCCTAGCACATCCTCAGCCAAACTATCAGCCAGAATAAAGCGTTCCCCAAGATGCGCCCAGCATTCTTCTGGTCGGCCAATCACTTCATAAAGCCCATAAGAAATACCCGCACCATAAACCACAGCCTTATTAGATGGCATAGTCCAGGGCGTTGTGGTCCAAATCACAACTTTAGAAGTATCGAGGGTTGCATTACCGGTACCAACCACTTGGAATTTGACCCAGACGGTGAAGCTTTCTTTGTCATGGTATTCAACCTCAGCCTCTGCCAGAGCTGTTTTCTCGATAGGTGACCACATTACAGGTTTTGAGCCCTGATATAGGGTGCCATTCATCAGAAACTTTTGGAACTCTGCTGCAATCACCCGTTCAGAATGAAAATCCATAGTTAAATAGGGGTTTTCCCATTTACCAGTAATACCCAGCCGCTTGAATTCTTCCCGCTGAATATCAACCCAGCCCTCAGCAAATTCACGACATTCTTGACGAAACTCTAATACTGGAACCTCATCTTTATCACGACCTTTTTTCCTATATTTCTCTTCGATTTTCCACTCAATCGGCAAGCCATGACAATCCCAGCCAGGGATATAACGCGCATCTTTGCCCATCATCTGTTGGGAGCGCACTACCATATCCTTCAGAATCTTATTCAGCGCGTGGCCAATATGCAAGCTACCGTTGGCATAGGGTGGGCCATCATGCAGCGTAAAGCTTTCCCGATCTGTTTTACTACGCAAACGGTCATAGATGCCAATCTCAGCCCAGCGCTCCAACCACTCCGGCTCGCGTTTGGGCAATCCCGCTCGCATTGGAAAATCGGTTTTTGGCAAATTAAGGGTAGCTTTGTAGTCAACTGTGTCATCTGACATATCGCGTCTCTTTTTAAAAAACTGAAAAAGGGGGGCGGTGTGGGTTCCAACGCCATTGGCCCGGCTGCTGCATTATCACAGCGCCGGGGATATAATTCGTAGAGTGATCAATATCCGTACCATCTTGCAGAGGTTATAGGCAGCTATTCACCGCTGTACAACTGGCATCACACAGAGAGTTTTCTAAGTCGTGT
>JAVLEV010000009.1:23497-25389 GCA_031920365.1 Planktomarina sp.
GCCTGGAATACCCACAACCTTAGCTCGTTAAATTGCTCTTGCGCATAATATATTGCCGCTTGTCCAAAGCCACGCCTCTGGAACGCTGCTTTAATATAAAGCGATTGAATGATATTATCTTCAAGAGCTAAAAAGCCAACACATTGATCATCATATCTTAACATCGTCACCTTTGTATGCTCCAATAGCCAATGGCCATAATCCGCGCGTTCTGCAGTATTATCCACTTTTGGCAGCCAGCTAGTGGTCTCGCTCCAATCCTCCAAAATAAGACTAATTTGAGCAGCATCAGAGTCCAATCCTCTAATAAAATCAACTTTCATCAGAAAACTCCAATTAAAAACTGCAATTCTTTATGAAAAAATTTTTAAAAAACCATACCCGAAATAATAACAATAGTGGTAGCGGAAATGCTTGGTTTACAGACTGTCCACTCCCGCGTTGTCTGCGTTCAAATCGGCATAATGCAGTTGACAAAACCATCTTCTTCCTTCGCTTGGATTCCCTCAAAATAAGAATTTCTACACCTTTTGCCCAGCAGACAGCAATTGCCAAATCCCGATGCACAGTTTAATGCCGAAAACATGCCCCGATATGCATTTAAAATTGAATACAATGGCCAAAACTTTTGCGGCTGGCAGCGTCAAAATGCGCTACCAACTGTGCAGGGTGCGTTTGAACTAGCGCTCGCAAAACTGGAGCCAAATATACCTACGGTTGCAGCAGCTGGGCGCACAGACACCGGAGTGCATGGCCTCGGCCAAGTAGCGCACTGTGATTTACAAAAAAACTGGGACAGTAATCGTCTCAAAGGTGCACTAAATTTTCATCTGCGGCCAAATAAAATCTCAATCATCGCATGCACAATTGTAGATCCAGACTGGCACGCTCGATTTTCAGCACTTGGTCGAGATTATCTATTTCGCCTAGTCTGCCGATCAGCACCAGTCACCCATGATGCTGGGTTAGTATGGCAATCACGGCAGCTTTTAGATATTGTCGCGATGCGCGCAGCCGCAGCTTATTTGCTTGGTACCCATGATTTTACCACATTTCGATCCACTATGTGTCAAGCTAAAAGTCCAATCAAGACGCTGGATGTTTTGGACATGTCTGAGCATGAATATCACGATGGCAGCGAAATTCGCTTTCACGTAAAGGCCCGCAGCTTTTTGCACAGCCAAGTGCGCAGCCTTGTGGGCTCACTCGAACGCGTCGGGTCTGGTGCTTGGCAGCCAGAGCGTATGGCAACGGCACTTGCCGCAAAAAGCCGTTCTGCATGTGGGCCAGTTTGCCCGTCTGATGGGCTCTACCTCGCTAATGTCCGCTATCCAATAGATGTATTTTCTGAGATAGGAGCCAATTAATCGTTATCGGTAAGGCCTGCTCCTGCCCCTACCAGACGTGATGCATCGTTTTCTGGTACATAGGTTAATGCAGCGTATGTATTCAAAATCTGCCAATCAGCAGGGTCAACTTGGCATCTTTCAAGCTTAAGGCTGGCATACCGATCTGGGGCTACAAACAAATCTCCATTATGTACTGCAACTGAAACACCGTGATATTTTGCCAGTGCTTGCGTAACTTCACAAAGGGCTATGCCTCTAAGGATAACAGGTGATACGCCTTGGCTGACCGCATCCGCACAAACTGAGAAATCTCTTAATAGATAGGCATTTTGGATATCGACACCCAATGAAAAATCAAAGGTTGCAAATGATATCGGTTGAGAAAAATGGGCCAAAAGCGTATCTAAGGCAACTGGACTGGCCGTAATAGCAGCGGCCACCTCTTGTGCTTGCCCTACGGGCAAACCAATACCTCGACAGGCTTTCAAAACAGCCATTCTCAACTGATTAGATGAAACATTCATGGTGCAAACACTGGAAGCC
>JAVLEV010000010.1:0-24429 GCA_031920365.1 Planktomarina sp.
CATTTTCGAGTTTTTCAACTGTGTTGCTTGCAGCTAGCCAAAGCTTCTCTGCACGAACAAGTGCGGTCTCAACCTCATGAAACTTTTTCTGCCATACTGCCAGATCAACCACATTGTGGTCTTCATAGAGTTTGGGATCAGCTAGTTTCTCCTGAAGCTTGGAGTGCATCATTGTGATCTTTTCGATGCGTTCCTCACTACGCCGTACCTCGTTGCGTGCTGCTATAAGGTGCTCGCGCCCAAATTTTTTGACTTTTGGCTTTTCTGATGATTTTTTCTGGGCGGGACCGCCCAAGAGAAATGCCCGGTAGGCAGCTAAATCTTGTTCGAAAGGTGTAACGCGACCGTCAGAAACTAACCAAAGGCGATCAGCCACTAATGACAGCAAGTGCATATCATGGCTGACTAGGACAACGGCGCCCGAATATGTAGTTAAAGCTTGAACAAGGGCTTCGCGGCTTTCAATATCAAGATGGTTTGTTGGCTCATCCAGTATCAATAGATGTGGAGCGTCTAAGGTGGCGAGCAAAAGCGACAACCTTGCTTTTTGGCCTCCTGATAAGCGTCCAACGACTGTATCTACTTGATCTGGCCCCAGACCAAAACCGGCCAGCACCGCACGCAAACGAGCAGGACTGTGATCAGGGCGTTCCGATTGCAAGTGTTGTAGGGGTGTTTCGTCAAGATGTAGCTCATCAACTTGATGTTGAGCAAAATATCCAATGCGCAGCTTGTTATGTGTTACAAGTCGCCCTGACGATGTTTTCAGCCGGTCCGATATCAATTTGGACAAGGTTGATTTACCCTCACCGTTTTTCCCCAGAAGGGCTATGCGGTCGTCCTGGTCGATGCGCAGTTCCAGTTGGGATAAAACATCTGGCCCACCGTAGCCTACAGCGCCGTTTTCAATTGCGACGATGGGTGGCGAAAGCTCTTCAGGCTGTGGGAACGTGAAGACGCGCTTTGCCACCTCTTCGGGCGGCGTGATAAGCTCCATACGCTCTAAGGCTTTTACTCGCGATTGCGCCTGTTTGGCTTTGGATGCTTTGGCTTTGAACCTATCAACAAAGCTTTGCAAATGGTCGCGCTGTGCTGTTTGTTTTTTTGCGGCTGCGGCCTGGACTGCTCGCTTGGCTGCCCGTGTTTTAGCGAAGGTGTCATAGTTACCTTGATAAAAAGTTAGCTGCTTGTTTTCAAGATGTAGGATCCCGCCCACCGCACGGTTTAGAAGATCACGATCATGGCTAATTACCACGACTGTGTGTGGATATCTTGCAAGAAAAGATTCTAGCCAAATAGTGCCTTCCAAATCGAGATAGTTGGTGGGCTCATCTAACAGAAGAATATCCGGTGCAGAAAACAATACAGCTGCCAAAGCAACTCGCATTCGCCAACCGCCAGAAAAATCTGCGCAGGGGCGCTTTTGAGCAGAATCCTCAAATCCAAGACCTTTGAGGATTGCCGACGCCCGGCCTTCAGCAGACCATGCATCTATATCGGCAAGCCGTGTTTGTACTTCAGCTATTCTGTTTGGCTCTTGGCTGGTATCGGCTAAAAGGCTTGCCCGCTCGATGTCAGCGGCTAGTACTGTTTCCAGCAAAGACAGATCAGTTGCTGGTGCTTCCTGAGCGACGCCCCCGATTTTGGCACGACGCGGTAGCTCAATCTCGCCACCCTCTAGGGACAGCTCGCCTCTAATAATACGAAAAAGTGTGGTTTTACCAGTTCCGTTAGGGCCTACAAATCCAACTTTATGGCCGGTTGGGATAGTGGCGCTAGCGTTTTCAAATAAACGACGACCGTCTATGGCATAGGTGATATCTTGAATTTTTAACATGCCGCACCCATGGCCTAGCTTTGGCGGCGCGTCAATCACACCTTTTCATCGCGCTTGTGCCATGCTACCGCGCGGCCAGACAATCACTCATGATAACCCAACACATAAAAGGACTACCAAAATGGCTTTGGAACGCACATTCTCGATCATCAAACCGGATGCAACAAAAAGAAACCTCACCGGAAAAATTAACGCTAAATTTGAAGATGCTGGCCTACGTATTGTTGCGCAAAAGCGAATTCATTTGACTATGGAACAAGCAGGTGAGTTTTATGCTGTCCACAAAGAACGTCCATTCTACGGCGAATTGTGCGAATTTATGGCATCTGCGCCAATTGTAGCGCAGGTTTTGGAAGGTGAAGGTGCCATTGCAAAAAATCGCGAAGTGATGGGAGCGACCAACCCATCTGATGCAGCGCCTGGAACTATCCGTGCTGAATTTGCAGAATCAATGGGTGAGAACTCAGTACATGGCTCTGACGCTCCAGAGACAGCAGCATTAGAAATTGCATATTTCTTTTCAGGCCTAGAATTAGTAGGATAATACTCGCAAAAATTTTCATAGAGGGCTGTATTCTGTATAGAGTATAGCCTTTTTTGTGCGTCTCTGAACCATGGCTATTTTATTTAAAGCTCTTTCAATCCCATAACCATTTAACGAGGTGCGTTCTTTGACTATGCCGTCAACTCCACCCAAAATGTTACCTTCCCGTCTCTATTTACTTATTTAAGGAAGGGTTTGCAGTCTGGTTTGCAACATATAATAATTTGGCTGAACAGGCTTCATTACCAGATGATAGGCTATATATTCGTTCATATTCTTGAGCACTTTGGCCCTTGGAATAGCGGCAGAGATTAACTGAGTTTCAAATTGGTGCCTAGATTGTGTAGAGAAAATATAGCCGCCATTTTGTGAACTTATCAAATTAATGCGTAAATAATTTAATTTGGACGAAAATATCAGTCTAGGGCACGGCGTCGTTTCATAACTAAATACTTTATTGGTATAAGTAATTGATTTTTATATATATTTATGGTACTTAAGCAGGTGACGGAACATCTGCATCTTGTTGTGCTATCCAATCGTGTGCAGGGTCATTTTTAAACCGCCATTTACGTAAAGGACCAGCCATCACATTGAGGTAATAGAGATCATAACCGTAAGGTGCGGCACATGGGTGGTGTCCTTTGGGCACTAAGACTACGTCCCCATCTGCGACTGACATGGTTTCATCCAAGGCTCCATCTTCAGTATAGACGCGCTGGACTGCGAACCCTTGGGAGGGGTTCAAACGGTGGTAGTAGGTCTCTTCCAGATAGGTCATCTCTGGGTAATTGTTTTCATCATGGCGATGGCTGGGGTAACTGGACCAATTGCCCGCTGGCGTAAAAACCTCGGTAACAAGAAGGCTGTCGGCTACGTCGCGGTCTTCCATAGCAATATTATTTATAAAACGGGTGTTTTGTCCTTTGCCACGTGAGGTGAGTGTGATGCCCTCAGGTCCCAAGAGCTGCACCCCGTAGCTGCCTTTGCCAGGTGCTTTACAAACAGCCAATGTACAGGCCGTAGTGGCTGTGGCCTCCCAGTGCTCACCATTGGGAACATACAGGCAGTGTGGGGCCAGGCGCTCAAACACTGACATACGTTCGCCCATTTCCCCAAAATCTTGGCCTGCCGCAGTAACGGTCGCTTTACCCTCGACCAAAACTAAGATCACCTCTAGTTCACTCGTGAAATCTGTCACGGTTTCGCCAGCCCCCAGCCGATAAAGGTCAAACCCTACATATCCCCAGTTAGCACTTTCTGTGGTGATATTATGACATTTTCCAGAGGTGCCAGTGGGTTTTCTCAAAAGATTGGCCATTGCAGTTCCTTTTACAAAATCTTTGTTAGTTTTGGTACTAAGCAACGCAGTTATGCGAAGGTTTATTTTATGAGTCCAGCATATTGATAAAAGGCTTCTAAAACTGGGTGCGTTATGTTTAATTTATAAAATACAACTACTTGCTCTCATATTATCACGTTAATCAAAAAATTACTACGGCAACACGATGCAATATGGAGAAAATATATAAATTATCGTGTCACCCTTTTATCTTACTGTTAAATGTGATTTTTATTTGGAGCGGCACTACGCCGTTCTTAACTGGACATTGGCTATATCTGAACGGTATCAATAACGCCAAATTTCAAAAAGGTTGTAAATTTATGTCATTACAAAAAATCGCTCTTCTGGGCACAGGTTTAATGGGTGCGCCCATGGCCCGCAACCTTTGCCAAGCTGGCTGGGATACAACTGTTTGGAACCGTACCGCAGCTAAGGCGGCACCACTATCCACTTTCGGAGCTAAAATTTCATCAACTGCTGCCGATGCTGTTGCGGGTGTAGATATTGTGATCTCGATGCTTTCGGATGGTCCAGCGGGTGATTTAGTGCAAAAAAATCCTAAATTGCGAGCCGCTTTGAAGCCTGGAACAGTCTGGGTTGAGATGGGGTCTATCAAGCCAGAGGAGGCCCGCGCTGCAGCCGATGATTTGGGATTGCTGGGTATACATTATGTCGACGCTCCGGTGTCTGGAGGTACCAAAGGTGCTGAAGAAGCCAACCTTGCGATAATGGCTGGCGGCGCAGCGGAGGATTTTGCAATCGTCATGTCTGCAATGGGCGCTATGGGAAGACCTGTACACGTGGGGCCCGTTGGGGCGGGCCAATTGGCTAAATTAGCTAATCAAGCGATTGTGGCAATCACAATCGCCGCTGTGGCCGAAGCCATGTTAATGTTGCAAAAAGGTGGCGCAGATCCGGCGGCAGTGCGGGCTGCATTGAAAGGAGGCTTTGCTGATAGCACTATATTGCAGCAGCATGGTTCACGGATGACCGAAGGTAATTTTATCCCAGGAGGCCTGAGTGAATTACAGCTAAAAGATCTAGAAAATGCATTAGCAGAGGCCGAAAGGTTTGGGATTAAATTGCCAACTTTGGTTAATACGCGTGACCGCTATCAAAGACTGGTCAGTGAGTTAGGTGGCGCAAAACTTGATCACTCAGCGCTTTACTTGGAATTGTGCGATCAAAACGGGCTTGAGGTTTAATAAAACCATTATATTTTTAACTCAAATAACCGTTACTAAATCGGTTGATGAATGCGATTCCTTGAAGGGATATTAAAGTTAGGACTGTCGTAATCGAGCAATTTCTTCGTCTAATTATGTAGCGATTCTCATATCGAAATGATTTAAATTTGCCCAGTAATTGCGAGTTTTTAGTCCTTAGCAGTGTTGATAATTCTATAATGGCACCTGTCTCAATTTTGTCCTGTTGATTAAAAATTGTATTAGCGGGCGACGTAATGCTGTACGATTTACTTTTTATTTCAGCAAAATCCTTCTTAAATTTTACTAAATGTTACGTGCAGCTTGCATTATAAATATTTCCACTTACGCTCTCGTAAATATTTAGACAAAAGGCGCGGGCTTGCTGTGCCGGATTTCAATAATTCTGAGGCATGGTATTTGGACTTTAAAGATGACCGCATTATCGAAGCGACCCCTGAAAAAGTTTGGGCGTGTTTGCTTGACCCAGATATTTTAAAGGAATGTGTGCCAGGCTGCCAAAGCCTCACAGGCAACGTTGATGATGGGTTTGCAGCCACGGTTGTGCAACGGGTGGGCCCGGTAAAGGCTACATTCAAAGGCGTTGTGCAATTGAGTGACCTTAATGCTCCAAAAAGCCTGCGTATAAGTGGCAAGGGTGAGGGTGGAGTTGCCGGTTTTGCACGAGGCGAAGCCGACGTGACTTTATTAGCGGATGGTGTTGGCACAAAGCTAAGCTACGCAGTAAAGGCTCAGATAGGTGGGAAGTTGGCTCAGTTGGGCTCCAGAATTATTGATAGTTTTGTCAGTCAAATGGCCGATCAGTTTTTTGAAAATTTCCAAATCCAGGTGGAGGGATCTACTCCACTATTAGAGGAAGAATTGGTAAAAAAAATCGGTTTTTGGCAGAGGATTTTAAGAGTGTTCAAGAAATAATTCGATAACCAACTCAGCACAACTGCTAGGGAGATAAAGAATGAAAATTGCGATGACTGTGAACGGGAAGTCTGTATCTCGTGACGTTACGGATAACACACTACTTGTTGAATACATCAGAGACCACCTCCGTTTAACTGGCACTCATGTTGGGTGTGACACCAGCCAATGCGGAGCCTGCGTGGTCCACGTGGACGGCCAAGCTGTGAAAGCCTGCACTATGCTTGCAGCCAGTGCAGAGGGTATGGCCATCACCACTGTTGAGGGGCTGGCGAAATCAAAAGATGACCTGCATCCCATGCAGGTGGCATTCAAGGAGAACCACGGCTTACAATGTGGATTTTGCACGCCTGGCATGATTATGACCGCCACAGACATGGTGAAGCGCTATAAATCTAATGGCAAGGAGCTCACAGAAGACGCTATTCGCCATGAGCTCGAAGGTAATATTTGCCGCTGCACTGGCTACCATAATATTGTGAAATCCATTGCGGACGGTGCATCCAAGATGACAACTGTATAGGGGGAGAATGATCATGTCCGAAGGAATTGGAGCCCGCGTTTTACGTAAAGAAGACAAAAGGTTTATAACTGGCAAGGGCCGGTATACAGACGATATAGTAGAAGCTAACCAGGCCTACGCCGCTTTTGTTCGCAGCCCCCACGCCCATGCGCGCATAGTATCAATCGACACCACTAAAGCGATGGAAATGGAAGGTGTTGAAACAGTTCTCATGGGCCCAGAATTAGTGGCCGATGGCATTGGCAACATTATTTGTGGTTGGGGTGTGACTTCAAAAGATGGTAGCCCGATGAATATGGGCGCATGGTCGGCTCTGGCTACTGAAAAAGTGCGCTATGTTGGAGATGCCGTGGCCATAGTTGTGGCCGATACAAAGTCACTAGCAAAATTAGCTGCGGAATCTGTGGTCGTCACATATGAAGAGCTGCCGGTGGTAGTAGGATCCATGCAGGCTCTTGAGAAAGGTGCGCCGCAGCTGCATGAAAATGCTCCTGGCAACCTAGTTTTTGATTGGGAAATAGGGGATTTGGCCCCAACAGATGCTGCTTTGGCTACGGCGGCGCACATAACGGAACTGGATATCACCAACAATCGCTTGGCGCCAAATCCAATGGAACCAAGGTCGGCCATTGCCACATTCAACGAGGCAGAGGATCACTACACGCTTTACACAACCAGTCAAAACCCCCACGTGGCGCGGTTAGTATTATCTGCATTCTATAATGTGGCACCGGAGCACAAATTACGCGTGATCGCACCCGATGTTGGTGGTGGCTTTGGGTCTAAAATTTACGTATACCCTGAAGAAATTGCCTGCCTTTGGGCGGCGATGAAATCGGGACGTTCTGTTAAATGGACGTCAGATCGCACTGAAGCCTTTCTGACTGATGCTCACGGCCGAGACCATATTTCTAATGCGAAAATCGGGTTTGACAAAGACGGGATGATTGTGGGTTTAAAGGTGGAAACTAAAGCTAATCTTGGCGCCTATATGTCCCTGTTCAGTTCGGCAGTTCCAACTTACCTCTATGCCACTTTACTTTCTGGGCAATATAATATCGCTAATATTTATTGCAATGTGCAGGCGGTCTACACGAATACCGTACCAGTTGACGCTTATCGCGGCGCGGGGCGGCCAGAGGCTTGCTATGTAATTGAGCGCATTATGGAAACTGCGGCCCGTGAAATGGGCGTTGATCCATCTGAGTTACGCGCCAAAAACTTTGTGAAGTCGTTCCCGCACCAAACGCCAGTAATTATGGCCTATGACAGCGGTGATTTTGCGGCTAACCAAAAACAGGCGCAGGATGCTGCTGATGTTGTGGGGTTTGCCGCCCGCAAGTCAGAAGCGGCTACGCGAGGAAAGCTACGTGGTTTAGGGTATTCAAATTATATTGAAGCCTGTGGCATTGCACCCTCGGCCGCTGTTGGCAGCTTGGGCGCAGGCGTAGGGCTCTGGGAGAGTGCTGAAGTGCGTGTGAACCCTGTTGGTACAATTGAGATACTCACAGGTTCTCACAGCCATGGTCAGGGCCATGAGACTACATTCGCACAGATTGTAGCTGAACGGTTTGACCTTCCAACAGAAAATATCCAAATTGTTCATGGCGATACGGACAAAGTACAATTCGGTATGGGTACTTATGGGTCCCGTTCTGGTGCAGTAGGTATGTCGGCCATAGTGAAAGCTATGGATAAGGTGGAGGCAAAGGTTAAAAAAATTGCTGCTCATGTTTTAGAAGCGGGTGAAGATGATATCGTGATTGAGGGGGGCGCTGTCAAAGTTGTTGGAACCGACAAACAGATGCTTTGGCATGAAGTTGGGCTCGCCGCTTATACTGCGCACAATATTCCTGAGGGAATGGAGCCGGGCCTCAAGGAAAGTGCATTCTATGATCCAACTAATTTTACCTTTCCAGCTGGATGTTACATCTGTGAAGTTGAAGTCGATCCAGACACTGGCGTCACTGAGGTTGTTCAATTTGTTGCGTCTGATGACTTTGGTACGATCATCAACCCGATGATTGTGGAAGGCCAAGTGCATGGTGGGATTGCGCAGGGTATTGGCCAGGCAATGTTTGAAAATGTGGTATATGATGATGCTGGACAACAATTGTCTGCCAGCTACATGGACTACACTATGCCGAGGGCAGATAATTTGCCGAATTACGCCGTGCATCATTCCTCGACTACATGTCCCGGTAATCCGCTTGGAATGAAGGGCTGTGGCGAAGCGGGCGCCATTGGGTCACCGCCCGCAGTGATCAATGCGATTACAGACGCCATTGGCAACAATAACCTTTCTATGCCTGCTACTCCTGCTGCGGTTTGGACTGCGCTGCAGGAAATGAGCATAAAATTAGCAGCTGAATAAGGAGTTTGGATGATGTATGAGACCAATTTTCATAAAGCGGCCACTGTGCGAGATGCGGCAGCACTTTTAGTAAAATCAGACGATGGTAAAATCTTGGCTGGGGGGCAGACATTAATACCCACCATGAAGCAAAGGCTCGCTGCACCTGTGGATCTTATTGATCTGAGCAGGGTGGCCGCTCTTCGGGGCGTGACCATCGCCAAGCGTAAAAAAATGGGTATCATGAAAGCTAATGGCGGAGAGACCATCACCATTGGTGCCATGACCACTCATGCGGAAGTGGCTGCTGACGAGGAACTTGCAAAAGTATGCCCGGTGATATGTCGTTTGGCAGGGAATATTGGTGATCCAGCAGTGCGCCATCGTGGGACTATCGGAGGGTCTGTGGCCAATAATGATCCCGCAGCTGATTACCCCGCAGCCTTGCTGGCACTTGATGCTACAATTCACACTGACACTCGTGAAATCGCCGCAGCTGATTACTTTAAAGGCATGTTTTTAACTGCCTTAAATGATGATGAAATCGTAGTTGCGGTTAGTTTTGAAGCACCCGCCGTGGGCGGATATGGCAAATTTCCAAACCCGGCATCGCGCTATGCCATGGCAGGCGTATTTGTTGCCAAATCGGTAGGTGGCGAAGTTCGCGTGGCGGTGACTGGTGCCGGCGAAAATGGTGTCTATCGCCAAGCGGATCTTGAGGCTGCCCTGTCTGTCGATTGGTCTGTTGCTTCTGTGGATGGCGTTGCAGTGTCTTCGGATGGGCTAATGTCCGATCTGCATGGTAACGCCACATATCGCGCTAATCTGATTAAGGTAATGGCTAAACGCGCTTTGGTATAAAATGCCTATTTAAGTCTTGCACCAGCCTCATAATTTGAGGCTGGTGTTGTCTATTTTGAGGACAAGTACAGTGCAGAAATTACCCATATCGATCGAAGAAACATTAATTCTATTGTCTTCTGAGGGCTATGTGGCGGACCGAGCTCTTGCGACACTCACCTATCTTTCGCTGACCTTAAACCGCCCGATATTTTTAGAAGGTGAGGCGGGCGTTGGCAAAACTGAATTAGCCAAAGTAATAGCAAAAGGGCTGGATCGAGATCTGATTAGGCTACAATGCTATGAAGGTTTGGACACCACGACTTCTGTTTATGAATGGAATTTTGCGGCGCAAATGTTGGCGATGCGCAATGGTACAGATGAAGCCGACATATATTCTGAGAAATACCTTATAAAGCGGGCTTTGTTGCAGGCCGTCGAACCGCACGCCTCAGGCCCACCAGTTTTGCTAATTGACGAAATTGACCGTGCAGATGCGCCTTTTGAGGCATTTCTGCTCGAGGCATTGTCTGATTTTCAAGTTACGGTGCCTGAGTTAGGGGTGATAAAAGCGCAGGACCCTCCAATTGTTATTTTAACTTCCAACCGCACCCGGGAAGTACATGACGCGCTAAAACGCCGTTGTTTATATCATTGGATGGATTTCCCCGACTTTAGTCGTGAAATGGAGATCCTTACGGCCCGCGTGCCGGAGGCGAAACAGGCGTTAAGTTTAGAATTAGTCTCCTTTATCCAAAAGCTACGTGAGGAAGATTTATTTAAACGCCCTGGCTTGGCTGAAACATTGGATTGGGCCAAATGCCTTGTGGCACTGGATGTTGTAGCTTTGTCGCCGGATATTATCACTGATACGATTGGGGCTGTGCTTAAATACCAAGATGACATCGCGAAAATTACTGGCGGTGCTGCTACGCGTATTTTGGAAGAAATAAAACAGGATATGCAGGCGCTTCAATGAGCACAACAGCCGGTAATTTACCGGATAACATTGTATATTTTTCCCGAACCTTGCGTCGTGCTGGGGTGCCAGTGGGAACGGCGCAAATAGTAGGGGCCTTGCGTGCAGTTCAGGCGGTGGGTTTTACTAACCGCCTTGATTTTCATACCACGTTACGTGCGATGATTGTGAGTCGACCTGAGCACTTTCTGATATTTGACCAAGTATTTTCTATGTTTTGGCGAGACCCTGAGTTTTTAGAAAATATGATTACTAACCTTCTACCGGTAATCACTACTCCACCCGTTGACCGCCCGTTGAAACCTGCGCAAAGCCGTGCCGCTGAAGCAATGGCTGCAGGCGCTGGAAAAACCCGCAAAGCGCCCCAGCAAGACCAATTAGAAATTGATGCACAGTTTTCTCATTCAAAAGTTGAAAAATTGTCCAGCAAGGACTTTGATGCGATGACTTCTGCTGAAATTAGGGCGTCCGAGATCGCACTTCGAAAAATGGGATTGAATTTACTGAAGGTTCTTGGACGTCGGCATAAATTGGCATCCAATTCGCTCCAAATAGATCGCCGTAAAGCTCTGCAAAGTGCGCGGCGCAGTGGCGGCGAATTAGTGCACCTGCCAAGACGCCGCGCTAAACCGCGTAGGTTAAATCTTGTAGTTCTTTGTGATGTTTCAGGCTCTATGACGAGTTATAGTCGGATGATGATGCACTTTATACATTCAATGTCCCAATCTCAGGGACAATCCTGGGCGGCTGTGCACGGTTTCACTTTTGGTACGCGGTTGCACAATATCTCGCCATTACTTTCTATTAAAGACCCTGATGCGGCGCTGCGGGCGATAGGTACCCACGTTCTTGATTGGGAAGGTGGTACCCGGATTGCTATTAGTCTTAAAGAGTTTAACAGACTTTGGGCCCGTCGGGTCTTGTCAACGCCGTCGGTGGTACTGCTTATTACGGATGGGTTGGAACGTGAGGATATTATTCAGCTGGAAGTTGAAATGGCGCGTCTTGCATTACAAACGCAGCATCTTATATGGTTGAATCCACTTTTGCGATGGGATCAATTTTCGCCTCAAGCCGCAGGCATTAGCGCAATGCTGCCGCACGTGTCTTCTTTTGTCGCCTGCCACAATCTAGACAGTCTGCAAGAATTGTCCGATGGTCTTTCAGACGGGTTACTCGCTGATCACAAAAAAAGATTGATAGGGTTGTTAAAATGAACATATCTCAGCACTTGGGCGGGTTGGCAGCGAGATTACAGAAAGAGGGTCAAAAGGTGGCTCTAGCGACTGTTTTGGGTACATGGGGCTCTTCTCCAAGGCCTGTGGGCGCGCAATTGGTGGTCTGCGAGGATGGCTCTTTTCATGGCTCAGTTTCTGGGGGGTGTGTCGAGGGTGCGGTGGTGCTGGAAGCATTGGAAGCTTTGAATGATGGCAATTGTAAACTCTTGGAATACGGTGTGGAGGATGAAGATGCTTTTGCCGTTGGTTTGGCCTGTGGTGGCACCATCAGGATTATGGTCGAGCCGGTGGGCATCGGTGAGGGCATTGCAACTACTCTTTTGGATGAATTAGCCAATGCTGAGTACGCGCGTCAGTCGATTGGGCTGCGGATTAACTTGGAGACCTGGGAGCGTGCAGTGATAACACCGCTGACTCACATAGAGGATTTTTCAGGTGTGGGTGGCGTGGTGGGGCCAATTTATACCCATATTCAAAACCCACCCCTACGTTTAGTGTTGATCGGTGCGGTGCATATTGCTCAATTTCTGGCTCCCATGGCGCAAATGGCTGGCTATCAGGTAACTGTAATCGATCCGCGCGAGTCCTTTGCCAGCTCCCAGAGGTTTCCAGAACAAGAGCTGATAGTGGATTGGCCTGAGGATGCATTGGCTGACCTTATAATTGATGACCGTACAGCGCTGGTGACATTAACTCATGATCCGAAGATGGATACGCCCTCCCTGAAGGCAGTGTTGGAAACAAACGCGTTTTATGTTGGTGCATTGGGCTCCACTCGTACTCATGCCAAACGCCGTGCATCGATGTTGGAGCTGGGTGTGAGTTCTGCTCAATTTGCCCGTATCCAAGGCCCAGTTGGCCTCCCCATAGGTAGTAAATCCCCGGCGGAGATTGCACTTTCTATTCTGGCCGCAATAACGCAGCGTTTGAGGGCTTAAAGCTATGAGTAAGCTATTTTCAGATCGTAACCGCCCCGTCCACATGGGTCGGTTCCCAACTGAACGGCTACTGCGTGTGCCTGATTACCCTGATTTTTCAGACTTGTGCCCTTGGCCATTGCTAGATTTCAAACGCCCTTTTGATAGTGTAAGTCTGGTACCGGCTATGGTGGAATTTCAATCTATGATGGATGCGGTGCGCGATGGTAAATCAAATTCAGTGATTTCGGAAATCCCCAATGACTTGCAGGATCGCTCTAACCACCTAAAATCTTTTGCTTACTTTAACGATATCTCCATGGTGGGGATAACTGCATTGGCTTCGGATGATCAACTGGAAGTCCCACGCCGCAATCCAGAGGTTGAGCGATTGTCCCATGCTTTGAGTACCCGGCAGACCAAAACTTTGGCTGCGGGCATTGATCTTATTATGGCAGATCTCAAGGAAAGTATGGAAACTAAATATGGGCCAATTACGCATCACACCAGTGCATTGGTATTTTTGGTGGAATACCGCCGTGACCCTAAACCCGATGAGCGAGGCTGTGATTGGGTGCAAGATGCGCAGGCTGAACGGGCGGCGGTTTTAAGTACAGAAACAGCAACAGTTTTGGCCAATTACCTACGGGTCTTAGGTTTTAGTGCGCGGGCGCATTCTGTAACCACAACAGATGTAGATTTGGCGCGGCTGGCAGTGAAAGCCGGCCTAGCGCAGATTGTGGGCGATCATTTAATCCACCCGTGGCTGGGCGGCCGCTTTGGCTTAGCTGCGGTCACGACTGATATGCTCTTGGCATTCGATCAGCCTTTGGCTGCTTATCAGCCAACATCGGCTGTAAATTGCTTGGACTGGGTCTTGGGGCGGCACGGTGGCGCCAGCCGAACCAATCATGATCCATATGCGGGTCGTGACTATGTTAGTGGTGCGTATCCCTTCGAGACGCTTAAACGGGTGGATACACCCACGACCTACATAGACGAGCCAAATATCGCCCGGGTACCAAAGCGTACTGATATGTTTGCACGCGCGCAGTTTGGCGATATGGGGCCACACGTTCAAAAAGGTGCGACTGGTGGACACTATGTCCGCAAAGCCGCGCCTAGTTCTGCACAAAGGCGTCTTTTAGGGGCTTTTGTGCTATTACAAGATGGCGAGCCTGCCGAAAAGGTCCAACAAATTTCGCCTGAATTGGCGGCAGAGAATATTAAAGGGGCTAGTTACTTTTTAGGGATTGATGCGACTGGCCTATCCCGCTGCCCAGAGTGGAGCTGGTATTCCCATGATGCGCGCGGCACTCCAATCGTTCCTCCCCATGAACACGCCGTAAGCATGATAGTAGATCAAGGGTTCGAGACTATGGAGGGTGCATCTGGAGATGATTGGATCAGTGTAGCTCAATCGATGCGGGCATATCTACGATTTTCGCTTTTTGGAGGCATTCTGGCTCAGCATATCCGCAATATGGGTTATTCGGCAAAAGCGCATACGGTGATGGATGGCGAGGTACTGCAGCCACCTTTATTACTGCTATCGGGTCTTGGTGAGGTCAGCCGGATTGGTGAGGTGATTTTAAACCCGTTCTTAGGGCCGCGGCTTAAGTCAGGGGTAGTGACTACCTCTTTAGCGATGGCGCATGATAAGCCTATTGATTTTGGGCTGCAGAAATTCTGTGAAAGCTGCAACAAGTGCGCACGCGAATGTCCCTCTGGTGCCATCACGGCCGGTCCAAAATTGATGTTCAATGGCTACGAAACTTGGAAGTCCGATAGTCAAAAATGCGCATCCTACAGGATCAACACCCTAGGTGGAGCGATGTGTGGCCGCTGCATGAAAACCTGTCCCTGGAATCTTGAGGGGCTGTTCTCTGAAGCACCATTTCGATGGGCTGCTATGAATGTACCAAAGATGGCGCCTGTTTTGGCTAAATTGGATGATATGGCTGGCCACGGTGAGTTGAACCCTGTGAAAAAATGGTGGTGGGATCTGGAGTTGACGGAGGAGGGTGGCTACGCCCCAAGCCCACACGCTGCTAATGCGCGGATGCTGCAAAAAGATTTAAATTTGAAATATGCTGATCAAACGCTTGCGGTCTATCCCGCCTCTCTGGCGCCACACCCATATCCCTATCCAGCACCTATGGACCGTGAGGCAGGTATAGAGGCTTATCAAGCCATGATCACCGCTGAGGCCTATCAGGCTAAATCCGCCAGCGGTGCGCGTGACCACCTGCATTTATACCAAAACGATCAGGAAGCACCGGTCATTCAGATGATAGTTGATCATGTGGGCGACTGTGTGGGTGGCGTAAAAAGATATAAATTGGTGGCCAGCGATGGATCTGAGCTGCCTGTTTGGACTGCAGGGGCGCATTTGGATATTGTTGTGGCCCCCGAGTTTTTGCGACAATACTCTATGTGCGGTGATCCTGCGGATCGTTTCTGCTATGAAATCGCGGTTTTGATAGAGCCTGAGGGCCGGGGTGGCTCGAAGCTAATGCATAGAATTTTTGAGCAAGGCCGGCGGGTATTTGTGTCGAAGCCAATCAATCATTTTAGACTGGATGCCTCAGCAACCCTGTCACTGTTGTTTGGTGGTGGGATCGGCGTGACTCCGATGATCGCCTTCGCGCATGAGCTGGACCGCGCTAGGCGTGCTTTTAAACTAATGTATTCGGCCAGTACTCACGGGTCTGCTGCTTTTGATGCAGATTTTGCTTCATATTCTTGGATTGAAAAATCTAGTAGGCATTACTCTGACAATGGGACTCGCCTTAATATTGCAACAGCTGTTCCGCCCTATGCATCCGGCATACATATTTATGTATGTGGACCTGACGCTTACATGAGCACAATTTTGGAGCATGCCCGCTCTGTAGGCTATCCCGATGCGGCACTACACGCTGAGTTCTTTGTGGCGCCGGATATGCCCGAGTGGGCTAACTTTATGTTCACAATCGAGCGAAGTAATGGCCAAATAATCTCTGTGAATTCAGATCAGTCTGCCAGTGATGCACTGATCGCAGCTGGTATTTCTGTTGATGTGAAATGCTCTGATGGCCTGTGTGGTGTCTGCAAATGCACGGTTTTGTCGGGCCAGGTGGAGCACCGAGATTTTGTTCTATCTGCTGCGCAACGCGAAACAACGATTATTCTGTGCCAGAGCCGGGCGTTGGAAGAGAATGGTGTGTTAAAGTTAGACATTTAGAGCGGCGCTTTGGCTATCTAGCTGCATAAATTTAAGACTGCTCAATACGTTTTTTTTGGTGGTGCTCAGTGACAGTAAACGTAATCAGTGACGATCTAGGAACTATTGTCTGGCCGTCCTATGATTATAGTATTAGTGCTTCTCATGTTCGTAGAGTTGCAAATGTGTTATACACCCTACAAGAGCCGCATGATCACTTTCTACCAGATTCACTGAAAACTGGCTCATAAAGCCTGCAAAACGACCCTTCTCCGTGAAGGCGCTTTGAAAAGAGCTTTCGTCAAAGTGCTCGGCCAGAACTTGAGTCATGCCACCAACAAGATAAATGCCACCAAATGGCAAATGTGTGAGGGCAAGGTTTCCGCATACACAGCCGAATACCTCGAAAAATATAGCAAGTGCTTTTGCTGCATTAGGGTCTTCGCCTAAATGCTCCATTATATATTGAGAGGTTGGCGTTCGATCTGTTATACTGTTTTGGGAAAGAAAGGCATAAATATGGCCTAAGCCACGACCGGATAATACTTCCTCGATTGATGCAAACCCAAACTGGGCTACCAAATATTGATGTAGTTTAAATATTTCTGGGTTTGGTACAGGTAAATCTACATGTCCAGTTTCGCTGCCAGGAACAATTAGCTTTTGCCCATTTCCCAAAACTAGTGCTGAGTTAAACCCGGTTCCGACATTAACTACGATGCGGTTGCCACTCTGTGCTGTACCTTTAAGCACAGAACGGAATGCGTCTGACGGCAAATGTGACAAGGCCAAACCTTGAGCTTGCATGTCGTTTAGGATTGCGCCTCTCTGTGCTCCTGTTGCTGCGCATAATTGTTCAATCGTTGCGGTCCAGTCCAGATTTGTGAGCTGGCCCTGATCTGAGCCTACTGGGCCCGCGACATCGATACAAACTGCTGAAGGGCGGTCTGTCGGGGAATGGGTGCTTAGGTACTCTTGCAAAATTGCGGTAATGCCAGACTGATCTGAATTTCTATAGCGATGTATGCTGTCTAGTTGTAATATCCCGTCAATGGCCAGCGCAACGCGGGTATTGGTTCCGCCAACGTCTGCTACCAAATACTGCATGCCCTTAGTTCCAGTCTTAAATACTTGCTTTTAGTTGCTTTTGCTTACTTGGTTTTTGGTAATTCGCGCAAGGGCGAAGGATAGGATAGTTAGGAAAAGTCTTGCCATTCTGGACTATATATGGCTGGGCTATAGCCAAACTTTTAAGGAGAATACTATGCCAGCACCAATCAATAGATTGAAAGCTTCAATTTTGGCGGGGCAGATGCAAAAAGGTATTTGGTTAGGGTTAACTAGTCCTGCTGTTGCCGAGATGGCGGGGGCTGCAGGGTTTGATTGGTGCTTAATCGATGGAGAGCACGGTCCCAACGATTTACCCCTAATTGAAGCCCAGCTAAGGGCTTTGCAGGGCCTACCTACTAGTGCGGTTGTACGCGTGCCGCAGGGTGATGATTGGATATTAAAACAGGTGTTGGATTGCGGCGCGCAAAGTATTTTAATCCCAATGGTCGAAACGGCGCAGCAGGCAGAAAAAGTAGTTAAGGCCTGCAGATATGCGCCTGAAGGGAATAGAGGGGTAGGATATGCATTAGCCCGCGCGAGTGGTTACAATGCAATTTCAGACTACGCTCAGACTGCCAATAATCAGATCTGTGTAATTCTTCAGGTAGAAACGTTGGCTGCCATGCGTAACATTCCTGAGATTGCCCAAGTTTCCGGGGTGGATTGTATTTTCATAGGCCCTTCAGATTTGAGTGCGGATATGGGCCATCTTGGGAATTTGAACCATCCAGAAGTTTTGGAAGTCATTGCGCAAGGTATGTCTGATATTACTGACGCGGGTTTGTGTGCAGGCACGATTTGCCTCGCTGTAGAGGATCAAAAGCTCTTTGTAGAGCAGGGTGGTAAGTTTTTGGGCTTGGCGGCAGATGTGATTACGCTGCAAGCAGCTCTCAATGCTACGGTCGCTGAAGCACGCAGTTTGTAACCCGAAAAACGGCGCAGTGGGGGATATCGCGTTTTAATTTTGTGTCATTTAGCCCCTGCGGCGTTTGCGACCACCGCGACCACCGGCATCATTACCCGGCACTTTATTGAATTTGATCCACGCACCGCCGCTTGGGTCATTATTCATTAGAAAATTAGCAGCACGGATGGCTTCCATTTCCTTACCAGCTTTTGAAAGAGTGGAGCCCATACCAAACAAACTTACAAAAGTTTCATCATCCAAGTCTTCTGGCAAAATAATACCCGCAGCGGCAATAGCTTCTTTCTTGGCTTTAACTTTCTTTTGGTTTACGGGCAACATTATTGGGTTCATGATTGCTGATGTCATGCCCGCCACCATAGCCATCGGTAGAAAAGCATCGTTGATCCCATGCCGGTTTGGTAGTCCGAATGAGATGTTAGAGGCGCCGCAGGTAGTGTTTACGCCCAGTTCTTCTCGCAATCGGCGCACCAAAGTGAAAACCTGCAGGCCAGCTGTACCCATTGCGCCGACTGGCATTACCAGCGGGTCAACGACAATATCATGGGCTGGTATGCCAAAGTCAGCCGCTCTCTCTACGATCTTTTTAGCGACAGCAAATCGGACGTCTGGATCTTCAGAAATACCCGTATCATCATTAGAAATCGCCACCACCGGCACGTTATATTTTTTAACAAGAGGCAAGACTAATTCAAGCCTGTCTTCTTCGCCAGTAACGGAATTTAACAGGGGACGGCCTTCAGCAGCAGCCAAACCATTTTCTAAAGCGCCAGGAACCGAGCTGTCAATACATAGCGGTGTGTCAACGATGGCTTGTACTCGCAACACTAGTTCTCGCATCAAGGTTGGTTCAACAAAGTTATTGTCTGCATAGCGGGGATCTTCAGCCATTTTGTTGGAGAAGACAGCGCCAGAATTAATGTCTAGGATCGACGCTCCTGCAGCCGTTTGGGCAATGGCATCTGCCTCTACCCGAGAAAAATCACCAACCTCAAGCTCAGCATTTAGAATTTTTCTACCCGTTGGATTAATCCGCTCTCCAATGACGCAGAACGGTTCATCAAAACCTATGATTGCAGTTTTTGTTTTAGACTCAACAACGGTGCGGGTCATCTTGGAAATCCTTAGGATTGAGAAATAGGAACAGCAGAAGAACCACCGTTTTCAATAGTCCATTTAGCATTGGTTTTAATTCCACCAAGAGGAAAAAAATGTACATGAGAAATATTGAATTCTGGATTTTTGGCTTTGTGGGCTGCCAATTCCGCCAGAAAGTCGGTAGGTGTGAAGGGCAGAAGTAGCTTGGTTAAGTCTTTGGCACGGCGTTGTAAAACCCTTAAAGATGCTCCTACACCGCAGGCGATTGAGAATTTAATCAGGGTTTGTAGTTTCGCGGGACCTGCCACACCAATATGAATTGGTAATGTGATACCATTGGCGGCTAAACCATTGGCCCAAGAGATGACTGGCTTAGCTTCAAAGCAGAACTGTGTTGCAATAGCCATTTCAGCATCGGACGTCTCGGAAAACGCTTGTTTCCAACGTAGAGCTAGGTCGACATTGGTCATCGCGCCATTAGGATCAATGTCTTTATTACCCTCAGGATGGCCGGCCACATGCAGCCGTTTAAAGCCTGCATTTCCAAAGGCATTTGATTCTAGAAGTTGCATCGAGGTACCATAATCGCCGTGTGGTTTGGCGACGCCGCCAGCCAATAATAAAGCTTGATTGACGCCGGCCTCGCCTTGATACATCGAGATCCAATTGCGCAGCATAGTTTCATCTTTGATGATGCGTGCTGGGAAATGTGGCATCACATCGTAGCCTTCAGCAGCCACGCGTTTGGCGGTTGCCACCATTTCTTGGATAGATGTACCTTCTATGTGTGCAATATAGACTCGTGTCCCCTTTGGAAGGAGGTCACGGAAGTCCTCGATCTTCTCGGCTGTTCGGGGCATAATCTCAATTGAAAAACCTTTAATAAAAGTCTCAACCTGAGGGTTGACTTCGACAACAGCCGTATCTTTAAAACCAAAATTTAGCAGGGCCATCAGCCTCTCCTTTGAACGAGTATTAAATGGTCAAATCGCCCAGCCATCATTTGCTATTAGAGATTTCATTTTTTCTTGGGTGTATTCGGTATCTATGCGATTTGCTTCCGCCTGGGCCACCGCAGATTGCTCGCCATCTACTCCATATGGGGGGGCTTTGCGCCACTCTGCTAAATAGGAGTCTGAATCTTCGGCCCCAATTTTCATTGCTGCACGATCAATTGCTTGCTCGAAACGTTCAGGCAGTTGAACTTTAGAAGCTTTGCGGCCTTTACCCACAATTACTTGAGCTGGAATATCTCGCCAAAACACAATAATCACATCTGCCATTTTTTTCCTCATCGGTCTGTTACGGATGTCTATGTGTAACCACTTATAAAATAGGGTCGATTTTCGACAATCCAACGGGTGCTAGCGACCTCAAAGTCATGATGAGTAAAACTTAGAATTACGAGCCTCCGATAATGTAAATTATTGCAATAATTTTATGAACGATTGCATGGGATCAAGGATACGCTTAAGTTAAAAATAATTCGATATCAGAAAGGCGTATAATTATGACGCCACAGCGTCCCAGGTCTGCGGGTGTGGTTTCCAAAGCGGTTGAACCCACTGTAGGCCCTCGAACTAAAGCCCAATCGCTTTATGCGGCATTGGACTTAGGTACAAATTCGTGTCGCATGTTGATTGCGCAGCCTGACGGTGCGCAGTTTAAAGTCATCGATAGTTTTTCTAAATCGGTTCAACTCGGGATCGGTTTAGAAGAAAGTGGTCGTTTGAGCCGTGCGTCGATGAACCGTACGATGCAAGCGCTTCGTATTTGTAGTCAAAAACTAAAGCAATATCGTGTAAAAAAGATGCGCCTAGTTGCTACTGAGGCTTGCCGTCGTGCGGAAAATGGCGCGGCTCTTGTGCGCCAGATTCGCAAAGAAACCGGCTTGAAACTCGAAATCATTCAAACAGAGCAAGAGGCACAGCTCGCTGTTCTATCTTGCGCACCTTTGGTGAAAGATGAGACTGATCAATTGTTAGTAGTGGACATTGGTGGTGGTTCTACTGAGCTGGTTTGGATCGATCTGGTTGATGTCGTACCAAAGCTGCGTAGCCGTGCAATTATGCATATGCACAATGGGTTTCGCACTGAAGAACGACCAAATAAATTTGGCGCAAAGGTTGTTGACTGGATTTCTGTGCCTCTGGGGGTGGCCACCTTACGTGATCTTTTCAATGATGTGTCTGATGACGCAGGCCGCTTCGCACTAATGAGCTTAATGTTTGAAGAAAAACTTGAGAAGTTTATACCCTACGAACGGGCGTATGAAATAGCCCATTTCCAGATTATTGGAACCAGTGGTACTGTTACTACTGTTGCGGCCAGTCATTTGGGACTGCGGCGCTACGATCGAAATAAAGTCGATGGGCTGTCTATGTCCTCTGTAGAAATTGATAAGGTGATCCATAATTACCTTAAGATGGGGCCAACGGGAAGACAAAATGATCCATGCATCGGCAAAGATCGTCAGGCTTTGATCATGTCAGGGGCGGCGATTTTGCATGCTTTGCTACGAAGCTGGCCAACGCATAAGTTATCTGTTGCCGATAGAGGTCTACGCGAGGGTTTACTCTACGCACAAATGAGCGCAGATGGAGTGCTGCGGAAACAAAAGAGCTGAATACGATGGCGAAAATTCCAACCAATAACAGTGGCCGCGGCCAACGTGAGCTGCGAGTGAAGGTAAAAACTGCTCGTGGTAGAAAGCTTTCTTCTACGCTTTGGTTGGAACGCCAGCTAAATGATCCATATGTGAAAAGGGCACAAGTTGAGGGCTATCGTGGTCGTGCCGCTTTTAAAATCCTTGAACTTGACGATAAATATCGCTTCCTGTTGCCTGGTGCGCGGATTGTAGATTTGGGCTGCGCTCCAGGCGGTTGGTGCCAGGTAGCAGTTAGCCGCATCAACGCACTTGGTGAACGGAAAGGAAAAAAGGTTGGTACCATTCTTGGTGTTGATTTGCAGGAAGTAGAGGCTATCCCCGGAGCTGAGATCCATTTGCTGGATTTTATGGATGAGGGTGCAGATGATAAGGTGAAATACTGGCTAGATGGTCAAGCTGATGTCGTAATGTCTGATATGGCTGCGGCTTCTTCCGGACACAAGCAAACTGATCACTTACGGATTATAGCGCTATGTGAAGCTGCAGCGTATTTTGCTTTTGACGTTTTGGCACCGGGCGGCACCTTCATTGCCAAAGTTTTGGCCGGTGGAGCGGAGGGCGAGTTACAAGCTCTACTTAAGAAAAAATTTATTAAAGTATCAAACATGAAGCCACCCGCGTCACGTTCTAATTCTTCTGAGAAGTTCGTTGTTGCTACTGGGTTTCGTGGATAAGCATTGGGTTAGGGGTAGATTCTATGATTTATAGAAATGTATCTCTTATACCAATGAAGTAGTTAGCTCAGTATTTTAAAAATTCCTTCTTTACATAGGCTGGCTGCGAACGGCACATTTCGGTAACAATGTGGGTAAGTTTTTGTCCACTCTGAATTGATTGGAACTCCTGTGAAATTTATATTGGCAATTGACCAAGGCACCACCTCCAGCCGCGCCATTTTATTTGATTCTGATATGCGCCCTGCTTTCACCAGTCAGCAGGAGTTTCCTCAGTATTTTCCACAGTCGGGTTGGGTTGAACATGATGCTGAAGAGATTTGGGCCTCTGTCTTGGCTACTGTGCAAACAGTCATAAAAAATGCTACATGCGAACCTGGGGATATTGCCGCCATCGGGATAACTAACCAGCGCGAAACAACCCTAATTTGGGACCGATTGACTGGGTTACCCATCCACAATGCCGTTGTTTGGCAAGATCGTCGGACAGCATCTTTTTGTAATTCGCTGCGTGCTGGTGGACATGAGACGATGATTACCGATAAAACTGGTCTCCTTATTGATCCATACTTTTCAGGGACTAAGGTTAATTGGATTTTGAATCATGTGCCGGGAGCGATGAAGCGTGCACAAAACCATGAATTGTTGTTTGGTACGATGGATAGCTATTTGATCTGGAAGCTGACTGGTGGTGCCAGTCATGTTACTGATGCTACCAACGCCGCGCGGACGATGTTGTATGATATCGTTGAGGGTCGGTGGGACGATGAAATCTGTGGTCTTTTGGATGTACCGCAAGCCATGCTCCCCCAGGTACGCGATTGCGGCTCTGATTTTGGTACAACAACATTATTTGGTGGTCAAATCCCAATATTGGGCGTGGCGGGGGACCAGCAGGCTGCGGCCATAGGGCAGGCATGTTTCGCGCCTGGCATGTTAAAATCCACCTACGGCACTGGGTGTTTTGCTCTTTTAAATACGGGTGATAATCTTGTGAAGTCTAAAAACCGGTTGCTTGGTACGATTGCCTATCAATTTGACGGTAAGCCGACTTATGCGCTTGAGGGTTCAATCTTTATTGCTGGCGCAGTGGTGCAGTGGCTGCGGGATGGTCTCGGTATCATCAATGAAGCCAGCGAAACTTCCGGTATGGCCTTGTCTGCTGACCCCACGCAATCATTGTATCTTGTGCCAGCGTTTACGGGTCTCGGTGCACCCTATTGGGATGCAGATTGCCGTGGGGCTGTATTTGGGTTGACCCGTAATTCTGGTCCAAAAGAATTCGCTAGAGCTGCCTTACAAAGTGTCGGCTATCAAACCCGCGACCTATTGATGGCAATGCATGATGATATGGGGGTGGCACGGAAAGCTGTATTACGGGTAGACGGTGGCATGACTGCCAGTGACTGGACCATGCAATTTCTTGCAGATATTATTGGAGCTCCCGTCGATCGGCCACAAGTTCTTGAAACTACAGCTCTGGGTGCTGCATGGCTTGCTGGGTCCCGGGCTGGAGTGTATCCAGATCAAGCTAGTTTTGCAAAAAAGTGGGCCCTTGATCGGCGATTTGAGGCTCAAATGCCGGCGACAACCCGTGATGTACTTTATGATGGCTGGAAGGATGCCGTGCGCCGGACATTAAGTTAAGGAATTATGCTAAAAGTTTAAGATTGGGCTCTGAATTTTATCATTGAGCCTAGACCCACCGCCGACGTGAAACTACTTTTCAGAGGTCGCCAATTTAACGGCCAAATATACAAAGACGACTCCAGAAATTTGGTGAGCCAAGTTTGATATTTTGGCGAGCCTTTGATCCATACGCCAAGTGGCGGGTTGTAGTATCAACGGGTGCAAAAATTTGTGGCCGAAGACTGCTAGAAACCGTGGAGCACCTTTATCCTAACCTATTGATATCGTTTCGGCCAGATTTATCCCTCGTGGAGCACTATGCCATTGATTTAATTGACTTTTTTAGTGATTTGGTGGACCCTAGCGGGATCGAACCGCTGACCTCCTGCATGCCATGCAGGCG
>JAVLEV010000011.1:0-23534 GCA_031920365.1 Planktomarina sp.
GAGTTGTGAGCTACTACCAATTAGAGTAGTTTTTTAGTTATCACTAAACGTTAAGTACTTTCTAAGCTGTGGTAACACGTCTAACACAACATCTCCATTAAGCCAAAAAACCAATAAAGTATGGGCAGCGCCTTGAATTTAGAATAAGTTTGAAAAATAATTTTATGGGAAATAAATGGAAATGGCTAATTTAAAAAGAAAGCTTGCGACAATTTTAGCCACAGATTGTGTCTCGTTTAGTAAGCACATGGTGCAAAATGAGGTTTTGACTCTAACAAGCTTAAAAAGTTGCAGAGCTTTGATTGACCTAATCATTGATAGCCATGGCGGCACTATTTTCCACACGGCGGGTGACTCGGTAATTGCTGAATTCTCAAGCCCAGTTGAGTGTGTAACTGCTGCAATAGAGTTTCAAGAAGCACTCGACACACGTAATGGTAACCCTGATACGAAACTAAAGCTTGAGTGGCGCGTTGGTATACACGTAGACGACGTGATTATTGAAGGCGACAATGTGTTTGGGAATGGTGTCAATATTGCGGCGAGATTAGAGAGTGTCGCAAAACCTGGACAAATTCTTGTTTCACGGGTCGTTCAAGAGCAGGTTAACACGCGAATTGAAAGTCTTGTTCGCGCAGTGGGTACGCGAGCTCTTAAAAACATCTCAGAAGAATTCCCTGTTTTTGCCATTGGCGGTGCGGAAGTGGACGATGATGTAGCCACCCCGACCAAAACCCCAACTCAGGCCAAGTCAGTAACAGACGTTATCACTTTAAACCAAAAAGCAAAACCAAAATTAGCAGTTATGCGATTTGAAAGTCATAATCCAAACGAAGATAGTGATTTCTTAGTCGATGGTATATTTGAAGATGTAATAACAGAGTTTTCGATGATTAAAGAAATCTCCGTGGTCTCGCGCCAATCTGCTGTAAACGCACAACAAGCTGACCAGAGTATTCCTAGTTTTACTCAGGAATATGGCGTCGATTTTTTAGTTACAGGTAGTGTTCGTACTTCAGGTAAACGGGTCAGAATTACTGTCGAATTGACTGATACTGATACTGGCAGCGTGCTCTGGGGCAAAAAGTTTGACCGCGTTCTTGAAGATATTTTTGATGTTCAAGATGAGATTGTAAGCTTAATTTGTAAGTCTATATCAGGCGAAATTGAGCTCTCTAGCTTGTCTCGTGCAAAGCGTAAGCCAACTGAAAACATGACTTCGTATGAGCTTTTACTTCAGGGCAAAGCACTACATCACAGGGTTACTGCTGAAGCGAGCTCCGAAGCTCTTACCGTTTTTGATAAAGCTATAGTTGCTGACCCTGAAAATGCTCAAGCCTATGCGTGGAAAGCATGTACCATGGGGCAACGATTTGCCAGAGGTTACGAAACGCGAAGCATATCAGAATTGTTTCCCACTTTTCAGGCTCTATTAGACAATGCAATCGCCATAAACTCCAGTGATTTTGAGTGTCACCGTCTACTGAGCGCGGTAAACGTCGCCATGGAAAATTTTGATTTAGCAGTTCAGCATGGACGCCGTGCATATGAAATGGTCCCTAATGACCCGCGCGTATTATCAGGATACGGAGAGGCCTTATTAAAAGCTGGCCAATATGAAGCTGGCTTAGTTTTCATGTTAAAAGCTTTGGAGTTAGAGCCTGTTGCTCAAGGTCAAATTAGTGCTGATAAAAGATTAGGTGACGCAATTTTTGCTCATTTTTTAAATAATAATTATGAGCAGTGCATTGAGTTGTTTCTGCGGGTTGAAATCCCTGATTTTAAAGTTTGGTTGTTAGTCACAGTTTCTTCAGAAAGATTGAGTTTAGTTTGTCTTGAATCTAACTGGTTCAAAGCAGGTATTCAAAAGTTTTCTGATTTGAACGCCGCAGAAGAAGTAAAGAAATTTCAAGTACCAGACGAATCTATAGTAAAAGATTTGATATCCGAAACTATCCGCATCACTGCTCTTGGGGCCGTTGAAGCCTAATCCAATTCTTGCAGATAAGGCGTACCATAATTTATTTTAACGTCTTTTTTGTAATTGTCGAAGACGTTCGGATAAAACGGCTATTACGCCTCGAATTACAACATCAGAATTTTCAAGCTTTTGTTCAAACTCAACTTTTGAGACGGAAATCAGTATACAGTCGGTTTCTGCTTTTGCTCCTGCCATTCGTAAAGAGTCATCGATTACCCCCATTTCCCCAAATATTTCTGGGCTATTAAGTACAATATTTGGCTCTTCCATAAGTTCATTCGTTGGAAAATATAGACCGACTTTACCTGAAGAAATTATAAACAGTTGGTTTGCAGTTTCGCCTTGGTTAAATATTTTGTGGCCAGCTTTATAATTTACTTTTTCCATTATTCACCATTTCAAATTTCGATAACCATACCATCAAACGCCAGCTCGATACCAACAGGTAATTCAGCACTTATTTGATCTAGGTCGTAATCTGTTCGCTCAGGTGCGTGATGAGATATTAATAATTTATCAATAGTAGAGTTTTTAAAAAACTGAATTCCTTGATCGATTGACGAGTGCCCCCAGCCGGTTTTCTTTAGAAGTTCTTCTTCTGTAAACATACCATCCCAAATGACTATATTAGAACCACATACAAAATTATTTAGATCATGGAATTGGGATTCATTATATTCGTTATCACAAAGATAAGTTATACTTTTACCTTTAAACTCCAACTTATACCCGACCGCTCCGCCAGGGTGGTTTAGTGAAAAATATTCTAGCTTCATGCCGTTACCAGCAAACCTTTTTAGGTCGCAAAAGCTTTCAATTTTGATGTTATTTTGTAAACTAAGCAAGTCCACCGGAAAATATGCGCCAGAAAAATAGTTTTGTAATGTTCGTGTTATTTCGTCCTTTGAGAATAAGGCGCTACAAATCGTAATTTCGTTATCTTCTAAATATAGCTGTGGATTAAATGGAAGGCCCTGAATGTGATCATGATGCCAGTGGCTATAAAGTATAATTTTAAGGTAATCCTTGCTGGCTAATTTTGCTGTTCTGAAGCCACTGCCTGTATCAAAGAAAAGTTGGAATTTATCAAAACTAATCTCAAAGCATGATGTGTTGCCGCCAAACGATGTATGACTATTTGATTGGACTGGAATTGAGCCTCGACAACCGTGTACTTTTAATTCCATTTTGGACCTTATCTTTCCACGTTATGGTAATACTAAATTTCCATGATGTTTAATCTTTATAATCAGAAAGCTGCAATTTTCCATTTTGAAATTATGGTAGATATTGAATTTATATTCATAATGAACTTTGGGACATAAGATAGGAAAACCTTTTAATTGGCTGCATTAACTTTCTTGGAGGCTGACCTCGATATAAGCCTCTAAACCATCAAGGTCGAGGTGATCGAATTGCCCAAATCCTTGCATCCATGTCCATGCTGCATGCATGGCGTCAGGATCGAGTTTGCACCAATTGACCCGCCCCCGGCGTTCTTGCTGGATTAGACCTGCATTGGTTAAAACTCCCAAATGTTTGGAAATTGCCGCTAATGAAATATTAAAAGGTTCCGCCACGTCTGTAACCGCCATATCGTCTTCTAACAGCATGAATAAAATGTGCCGCCTTGTCGGGTCAGCTAATGCCGAAAAAATAAGGTCGAGTTCTTTGGTCATAGTCTCATTGATAATACTATGCCTTCAATCGTCAACCAAGTGGTTGAATATTGTTTTGGCCCCTATTTTATGCTTCAAACTTTTTTATAAGGCGTTGCCAGATCTATTATTTAAAATAATACATATAAAACAATAACATAAATATGTTGTAGGGCTGTAAACTTAAATTGACTCTAATGGCTGAGCCGACTATCCACCTTCCAACATATTGTATTAGGAGTTTTAGGTGACTTCGCCAGATCCAGAAAAGCTCAAAGAGCTTGAAAATCGCATTGCGAGGGTTCGGGCTGCGAATGCGCCTAAGCCGGCGAAGGAGGAACATCATACGATGGCCAATATGGCCTGGCGTATGGTTATTGAATTGGTTGCGGGGATCGCGATTGGTTTTGGGATTGGGTTTGGCTTAGATTGGCTGTTTGGCACAATGCCGATCTTCCTGATACTTTTTATAGGTCTGGGCTTAGCTGCTGGTATACGTACGATGATGCGTACTGCGGAAGAAGTTCAGAAAATGCACGTGGCGCAAGCTGCAGAAGATAAAGAGGGTTAATACCTTGGCAACAGAAACACACGGCGAAGCAGAAGTAGGTCTCGTCTTTCATCCAATGGATCAATTCCAAGTCACGTCACTATTTGGCGCTGATAAGGTGGAATGGTTTACAATAACAAATGTTACGCTCTGGATGGGCCTTACAGTTCTGGCGATTGTGTTTTTGATGGTTTTTGGGGCACGCGGACGGGCCCTGATCCCAACTCGTAGCCAATCGATTGCTGAGTTGGCATACGGTTTCATCTATAAAATGGTTGAAGATGTCACCGGCAAAGACGGAATAGTATTTTTCCCATACATCATGACATTGTTTATGTTCATCGTAGTGGCGAACTTCTTGGGTCTGCTTCCAATGGCATTCACTACCACAAGTCATATAGCTGTAACCGCTGTAATGGCTATGGCAGTCTTTCTGGCGGTAACCATTCTTGGATTCGTCAAAAATGGTTTTGGATTTTTAGGCGTGTTTTGGATTTCATCTGCCCCTCTCATCCTGCGGCCAATTTTAGCGCTAATTGAAGTTATCTCGTATTTCGTTCGCCCGGTAAGTCACTCCATTCGCTTAGCGGGCAATATGATGGCGGGACACGCTGTTATCAAAGTATTTGCAGCTTTCGCACCTTTGGTCCTTATTTCGACGGGGATTGGTTTGGTGGTAACACCTCTTTCGATTCTCGCGATCACCGCAATATATGCCTTAGAAGTGCTAGTAGCCTTCATCCAGGCCTATGTTTTCGCAATTCTGACCTGTGTGTATCTGCGCGATGCTCTGCATCCGCACCATTAGGGTTTGAGTTCTATAATCTAGTTAAAACACAACCAAGGAGACTTTAAAATGACTGGCGATATTGTACAAATGGGTGCTTACATTGGTGCTGGCTTGGCATGTACTGGCATGGGCGGCGCAGCCGTTGGTGTTGGTCATGTTGTTGGTAATTTTCTATCCGGCGCATTGCGTAATCCTTCCGCCGCTGGTGGCCAAACTGCAACGATGTTCATCGGGATTGCATTCGCAGAAGCCTTAGGAATCTTTTCGTTCCTAGTAGCTTTGTTGCTGATGTTTGCAGTTTAATATCCTTTCCTTAGGTTCTGGGGTCCACTTGGGACCCCAGTTCGCCCTCAGGTATTGGAGGAATTGATATGGCAACCCAGACACAAGATGTAGGCCAAGTGGCGGTGGAAACCGCTAAAGTTGGAATGCCTCAGTTAGACTTTTCGACGTTTTCAAACCAAATATTTTGGCTGGTCGTCACTCTTTTTGTGATTTACTTCATCCTGTCCCGCGTAGCGTTACCACGTATTGGTGAAGCGCTGGCGGATCGTGCAGGCACAATATCAAATGACTTGGCCGAAGCTGAAGAACTGAAGCAAAGAGCAGTGGAAGCGGAGCAAGTCTATGAAAAATCCTTGGCTGATGCACGTGCGGAAGCCCAAAGCATAAACGTCGCAATGCGTGCTGAGATACAATCTCAGTTGGATGTAGAACTTGCAAAAGCTGATGCCCAAATTTCGGCGCGAACGGCAGAAGCGGCTATCGCATTGGGTGAAATTCGCAGTACTTCTATGGCTAGCGTCAAAGACGTAGCAAAAGCTACGGCGAAAGAAATAGTTGCAGTGATGGGTGGTAAAGCAGATGCTAAAACCGTCACATCCGCTGTAACTGCACGGATGAAAGGGTAAGACATGACACGGTTATTTGTTATACTATTTACTCTAATGGCCTCACCGGCTCTCGCAGCCGGTGGTCCATTTTTCTCACTTTATAATACGAATTTTGTGGTTACGATCGCGTTTGTTTGCTTCGTCTCTGTTGTTCTATATTTGGGCGTTCCAAAAATGTTGGCAAAGATGCTGGATGAACGGGCAAATGGTATCAGGGCTGAGCTTGAAGAGGCCAAATCTCTTCGTGACGAAGCGAAGGCGTTGTTAGCCTCATATGAAAAAAAGCAGACTGAAGTTCAGGCTCAGGCAGACCGTATTTTGGAAGCTGCGCGTGTAGAAGCTGCTGCTGCCGCTGAGCAGGCGAAAGCGGACATAATAACTTCTGTTGCGCGTCGTTTAGTAGCTGCGGAGGAGCAAATTGCTTCGGCGGAAGCATCGGCTGTGAAAGAAGTGCGCGACCAAGCAATTGTTGTCGCTGTCGGCGCAGCGCGGGACATTATTGCAACTCAGATGACACCTGCTGAAGGAAATAGCCTTATCGAAGATGCGATTAAGCAAGTAGGTTCAAAGCTGCACTAAGATTTTTAAATACTATTTTAAAAAGCCCAGGGATTAGTCCTTGGGCTTTTTTGTTTGTCTGGTCCTATCTTACTCATCCTGCGTGTGTGCAAAACGTAATTTGGCTATTTCTTCGTTTTCTTTGGCACGATCTTGCGCTTTTAAAATAGCTGCCACAAAATCAAGATGATCATGTACTGCGACTCTTGCCGCATCGGGATCACGGGCCTGGACGGCTTCGTTGATTGACCGGTGCTGGTCAAGGAGCTCTGATCGACCGCTCCGCTGCCTAAATGTAGCTTGGCGGTTGTAGAATACCCCAGTCTGCAAAAGCTCATACATAGAACGCATCATGTGCAACATAACTACATTATGGCCTGCCTCGCAGATCGACATATGAAATTGTGCATCTAGCCGCGCCTCTTCCTCGGAAGACCGTTTTGATTGAGCTGTCTCCATCTTAGTATAGATCGCATTGATCACCTTGAGATCAGTATTAGAGCCCACCCGCGCAGCCCGTTCAGCGGCAAGTCCTTCAAGATCTTTACGAAACGCAAGATAATCATAGACTGCTTCATCATGCGTCCCAAATAGCCGCATTAAAGCTGGCGAAAAGGCTGATCCAAGCACTTCGGCAACGAATATTCCAGCCCCGGCTCGAGAAGTAAGGAGCCCAGCAACTTGAAGTTCGCTAAGTGCTTCACGTAGGGAAGGCCGGGACACGGCAAGTTTTTCGGCAAGCTCTCGCTCAGATGGTAGCCGCTCCCCAGGTCGCAAAATACCGCGAAGAATTAATTGCTCTACTTGGCGGATAACTGATTTTGACAACTTTTCAGAAGTAATTTCTTGAAACGGCATAGCGCCTCCCCGGAGTGGTCAAGTTTGTATGACTAACGATTGAGAAAGCAACTGCATTTGCGCATTAAGAACCTGGGCGAATGACTATCTCGACGCGTCTATTCTGCGACCGGCCTTCTGATGTCAGGTTATTTGTAATTGGATCATCCTCCCCTCGGCCAAGGGCCCTTACCCTGACTGGTAGGACACCGTTGTTCATCAAAATATTAGCTACGGCAATTGCTCGGCGCTGGGAGAGCGCTTCATTGTAGCTGGCGCTGCCAGTATTATCTGTATGACCTAAGATCATTATAGTTGAGTTAGGATAAGCTTGTAGATTGTTTGCCACCACACCCAAGTCACGTCTTAAACCACTACGCACCGAGGCACTGTCTAGTGCAAAAAGAATATCTTGTGGCATTGTCACAATAAGTTCAGAGCCAGTGTTTGTGATGCCTACCTGATCGTTGTTGAGATCTTGACGGAGGTCTGCGGCTTGTTGGTCTAGGTTTTTACCAATAGCATTTCCAGCCCCCGCGCCAACAATTGCACCAATGATTGCACCCTTACCACGATCTCCATCGCTTGACATTTCCATACCTGCAATGGCGCCTATAAGCCCCCCCATTATTGTGCCTGCTGTTGTATTATCTCCAGGTCTGCTATTCGCAGCACTTTCCGGTGTCACGCAGGCAGACGTCAGAAGAAATACTGACCCTAAAAGGGCAGATATGATGGGTAATTTTTGCATTATTAAATCCTTTATTGCCGCCATAGCATTGAAGAGTGTTATTATAATAAAATGTAGCCTAATAGGCAATTCATCTCAAGCCGCAGTGGCGATACCCAGCTTATTGCTGAGCCTCATCTTGAGCGCCTTCAAAAGCCAAAATAGCTCGCTTCAATGCCGTTCCCCAATGATAACCACCCAACTCTCCAGATTTTCGCAATACTCTGTGACAGGGAATAATGAAGCCAATTGGATTTCGGCCTACCGCTGTACTGACTGCACGCACAGCCTTTGGGCAGTTGATGGATCGAGCAATGTTCGAGTAAGTCGTGACATGTCCCGACGGAATGCGCATCATTGCTTCCCAAACTTTAATTTGTAATGGCGTGCCCATCATATGTAGGTCGACATTGCTTTCGCCGGTGAACACAGCTTCAACCCAAGATGCTAACCGATTTGGATTTTTCTCTAAAAGTGCAAGTGGCCAGCGTTTTATTAGGTCTTCTCGAGCCCGATCACGCCCCATTTTGCTTGCAAAGCCCAACCCGCATAGGCCGAGGTTGGTTCCTATTGCGATGATCTCGCCAAAGGGGCTCGAGAACCAGCCCTCATATATGGTAAGATCAGCGCCTTTTGTGCCATAGTCGCCGGTGCTCATTGCTTCCCAGCGGATAAACTGATTATGTATGCGTCCACCTTTAGAATGGTCTAGTGAATCCGCAATCATTAGAGTTGTGCATTTGTCACGTAAGACAGTTTTGGCATACCCTTGGGTTAAATATTTCTGGTATTTCTGGGTAGTTATTCCTGTCCAATTAGAGAACACCCGTTGTAATTGTGCAGGGCTCAGATCAACTAAACGAGCAAGCGCTTTGGGGCTCAATACATAATTTGTGCCATCGATCGCTTCAAAGACGCGCCTGATGACATCGTACTCCTCTGCCTCTTCAGACTGCATTTGGCCCCCCATACAGCCTCAACAATAGTCATTTATGCTATTATTACGACCCAAAAGTTTTGGTTTAGTCTCCGAGGTAGTTTGGATATACGAAGGGCATGAATAAACAACTTCCGTATCTGACCATGCGCAGGGTATTTTCTCGGTTTTCACTTAGTGAGCCTGAACCCAAGGGTGAACTTCATCATTTGAACGTCTATACGCTTGTGGTAGCGGTGGCACTGTCCGCTCAAGCCACGGATAAAGGAGTGAACAAAGCAACTAAAGATCTGTTTGAAATCGCAGACACACCGCAAAAGATGTTAGATCTTGGTGAAAAGAACCTGATTGAACACATCAAAACCATTGGCCTTTATAGGACTAAAGCTCGCAATGTTATGAAGATGGCTAAAATACTTGTCGAAGATTTTTCGGGTGACGTACCTAACTCGCGTGCTGCGCTGCAAAGCCTTCCAGGGGTTGGCCGCAAGACTGCAAATGTCGTGCTGAATATGTGGTGGCACCAACCGGCTCAAGCGGTAGATACTCATATTTTTAGGGTTGGAAACCGCGCTGGGATCGCCCCTGGAAAAACAGTAGATCATGTTGAACGGGCAATTGAAGACAATGTTCCTGCAGATTTCCAGTTGCATGCGCATCATTGGTTGATATTGCATGGTCGATATATCTGTGTGGCGCGAAAACCAAAATGTGGGGCCTGCATTATTAATGATCTGTGCCTATTTGAGGAGAAAAACTATTGAATAAACCGTACCAAGTTGTTGGCATCGGCAATGCCGTTTCGGATGTAATTACTACAACTAGTGATATATTTTTAGCCGAAAATGGTGTTGAAAAAGGTATTATGCAGCTTGTCGATCAACCGAGAGCCGAGGTATTATTTTCAGCGATGGGCTCGCGCATAGAAACACCTGGTGGATCTGTGGCCAATACGATTTCCGGTCTTGGATCTTTGGCTGTACGTACAGCTTTCATTGGACGAGTTGCCGATGATGAACTGGGGCTTTCCTATGCATTGGCCATGGCTAAAGAGGGAACGGACTTCCCAAACCCACCAGTTGCCAATGCCGCTTTACCGACCTCACGCTCCATGATTTTTGTATCGCCCGATGGCGAGCGCTCGATGAATACTTATTTGGGGATTTCTTCGGATGTAGGCCCAGACGATGTGTCAGAAGATGTGGTTTCTAACTGTGACGTATTATTCCTTGAAGGTTATTTGTTTGATAAAGATCCTGGAAAAGCAGCATTTAGAAAGGCTGCTGATCAAGCCCGCCTCTCTGGAGCGCGCGCTGGCATTTCACTGTCAGATCCGTTTTGTGTGGACCGTCATCGTGATGATTTTCGTACTTTAGTCGCCGGCCCATTAGATTTTTTTCTGTGTAACGAGGAAGAGTTGAAATCACTTTATCAGACTGAAGACCTTAAGGCCGCATTGGCCTTCGGTGCGGCAGATTGTAATTTGGTAGTCTGCACGCGCGCGGCAGAGGGTGTTTCAATTTGCCAAGGCGAAACACGTTGGGATGTCCCTGTTGTGCCTGTGTCACCTGTCGATGCAACTGGTGCAGGTGATCAATTTGCAGCTGGGTTTTTATATGGTTTAGTGAACGGCTTAGATATGGAAACCTGCGGTAAGATCGGTGGCATTGCTGCGGGTGAAGTTATTGCCCATATAGGCCCTCGGCCTGCCGTTTCTATTGCAGAAATACTCACGGCGCAGGGGATCGTTTAAACGGGGCCGCAACGCTGAATGCTACGGCTTTTATTTTTAGATTATGGAGCTTAACCATGGCATACTTGTATGATGACCAGAATGTTTTTGCTAAAATTCTACGTGGCGAAATTCCAAATACTACTGTGTTGGAAACAGAACATTGCCTTGCATTCCGCGATATAAGTGCGCAAGCGCCTGAGCATGTTTTGATAATCCCTAAAGGACCTTATGTCTGTTTCGATCATTTTGCAAGTACGGCCAGTGCGGAGGAAATTGTCGATTTCACACGCGCTATTGGCCAGGTGGCTTCTGCTCTAAAGGTTGATCTGGTTAGTGGTGGCGATGGCTATAGATTACTGGCCAACACAGGAAAAAACGGGGTTCAAGATGTACCACATTTGCATGTACATCTGGTGGCCGGTCGTCCACTTGGGCGTATGTTGAGAGACCGTTAGCTAAGCAGTAAGACTATTTTGTGATTTCTAGGAAGACATCTTGCAAATCAGGTTGTTCGGTTTGGATATCTAGAATTTTTACATCTGCCTGGCGCAAAGCATCTAGAATTTCGCTGGGTGAGGTGCTGCTGCGACTGTATGTAAAGGCTATGCCGCCATCAGGTCGCATGGTTTGTGTGACACCTTTGGGTAATGCGATAACACTTGCGGCATTTCCCTGGATCACTAAGGTTTTGGTGTCGAGCTTCGAGAGAAGGTTTTCTGTTGTATCCAACGCCCGCAGTGACCCTTCATGTATGATTGCAATTTGATCGCACATTTCTTGAGCTTCTTCGAGGTAATGGGTGGTTAGGATGACTGTCATGCCATCAGCATTTAATTGGCGCACATTGTCCCAAAGCATTTGGCGCAGTCCGATATCAACCCCAGCCGTTGGCTCATCCAATACTAAGATTTGTGGGCTGTGTACTAAAGCCTTGCCTAACAGCAAACGCCGCCGCATTCCGCCGGATAGGCTGCGTGCATAGGAATTGGCTTTGTCTTCCAGACCGATCAGGCGCAAAATTTCTGCAGTTTTACGTTGATTTTTTGGCACACCATATAGCCCTGCTTGCATATCCAACGACGCACCAGGGGTAAAAAATGGATCTAGGTTCAGCTCTTGTGGCATCACCCCGATGGCGGCTCGAGATTGCCGAGGGTTTTCATCCTGATCAAAGCCCCAAATTTTCACCGTACCAGATGATTTCTTGACTAAACCTGCTAAAATATTAATCAATGTTGATTTACCAGCACCGTTTGGACCCAATAGTCCAAAGATCGAGCCTCTTGGAATGTCGAGATCAATTCCTGACAGCGCTATTTTTGCTTCAGTTTTCTTAGTAGCAGCGTAGGTTTTTTTTAAGCTGCGCAACTCAATTGCATTTTGTGACATATTTGGCCTTTCAAAGTGCTTGTGGGTTGCGCTTGTTTTGGTATCTTAGCCTGCGACATATGCGGGGCAATGCCCAACAGCAACCAGAAGGTTAAAAAATGACAACTCAAGCTCCTGAGACAAAAATTGTAGACGCTTTCCGCGTGGCCTGTGATGGTGGCGAAGGTGCGCTGGGTCATCCAAGGGTATGGTTGCAAATCCCAAATCATATTGGTTGGGTGGAATGCCCCTATTGTGACGCTAAAATGGTGCATAAGGATTTTGAAAGCAAAACCTAAATTGGATCATAAATCTAATCAATAAACTAACTAGGGATAGTAAAGAAATGGCATTTGGCAAAGGACATCACCTGCACCTGATCGATGGGTCAGCGTTTATCTTCAGAGCCTATCACGCTTTACCGCCACTGACGCGCAAGTCAGATGGTTTACCAGTCGGGGCTGTGGCTGGATTTTGTAATATGTTGCAACGCTATGTTGAAAGTAACACTGGGCCAGAAGCACCCACCCATGTCGCGGTAATTTTTGATCATTCTGGTAAGACCTTTCGCAATGACATGTATGATAAATACAAAGCCAATCGGTCACCTACGCCCGAAGACCTAATACCCCAGTTTCCCTTGACGCGTGAGGCTACTCGGGCCTTTAATATTGCGTGCAAAGAAGTTGAAGGCTTTGAGGCTGATGACATCATTGCTACTCTGGCCTGCCGGGCCCGCGATGCGGGTGGCAGCTGTACCATTATCAGTTCTGATAAGGATATGATGCAATTGATCGGTGATGGTGTGGTCATGTTGGATGCAATGAAGAACAGGATAATTGATCGCGAAGGTGTGGTTGAGAAATTTGGTGTCTATCCAGAACGTGTGGTGGATGTGCAGGCTTTGGCGGGCGACAGTGTTGACAATGTCCCGGGTGCGCCAGGCATTGGGATTAAAACTGCAGCTTTACTTATCAACGAATATGGTTCGCTAGAAGAGCTGTTGGACCGGGCTAGTGAAATTAAGCAACCCAAGCGCCGAGAAAGTCTTTTGGACAACCGCGCCCAGATTCAGATGTCTAAACGATTGGTGCAACTTGATTGTGATATGGCTTTAGACTTCACAATCGATAGTCTGGAGGTTCAAGATCCGGAGCCTCAAGCCCTGCTTGATTTCGTATCAAAAATGGAATTTCGAACTCTGACTAAACGTCTGGCAGAAAAACTTAAGGTTGAAGCCCCCGTCATCGTTGAGGCAGTTAAAACTGAAGGTATTAACGAGGCGCCACAACCTATTCTTATTGATCCCAATCAATATGAAACAATCCGAGACATCGTCTGCTTGCAGGCCTGGATTGACCGAGCTTATGCGCGTGGCTATGTGGCTGTGGACACCGAAACCACTGGCTTAAACGAGATGCGAGCTGATTTAGTGGGTGTTTCTTTATGCGTTGATGCTGGTCAGGCGGCGTATTTGCCACTCAGCCACAAGGCGGGCCAAGCTGACGATTTGTTTGGCACTGACGCATTGGCCGCGGGCCAGATGGAACAGGCTACGGCATTAGCAATGCTAAAAACTATGCTTGAAGATTCCACAATTCTGAAAATCGGCCAGAATATGAAATATGATGCCAAAATTTTTGCCCGTGTTGGCATTCAAATTACGCCTATTGATGACACTATGCTGATGAGCTACGCACAAAATGGCGGGCTACACAATCATGGTATGAACTTTCTTAGTGAACAGTACCTCGGCCATGCACCTATTTCAATTAAAACCCTCTTAGGTAGTGGAAAGTCAGCGATTACCTTTGACCGCGTGCCTATCGATGATGCCACGCGATATGCAGCTGAAGACGCGGATATTACTCTTCGATTGTGGCAATACTTAAAACCGCGCCTACATCGTAATAAGGTGACCGTTGTCTACGAAACTTTGGAACGACCCTTGGTGCCGGTGTTGGCTGAAATGGAGATGTATGGGATCAAAGTCGATCGTGATGCTTTGAGCCGTATGTCAAATGGTTTTGCTCAGAAAATGGCTGGGCTTGAGGCTGAAATACACGAAATGGTGGGGCGGAGTTTTAACGTTGGGTCACCCAAGCAGCTGGGCGAAATCCTATTTGATGAGATGGCGCTTCCTGGTGGTAAAAAGGGTAAAACTGGGGCCTATGCTACAGGTGTGGATGTGTTAGAAGATTTGGCCACAGAGCATGAATTGCCTAGACTAGTGTTAGATTGGCGGCAACTCAGTAAGCTGAAGTCAACCTACACGGACGCCCTGCAAGATCACATTCATCCAGATACTGGGCGTGTGCACACATCTTATTCTATCGCTGGAGCAATAACTGGACGTTTGGCCTCAACCGACCCAAACCTACAAAATATCCCAATCCGTTCGGAAGAGGGGAGAAAAATTCGGGGGGCTTTTGTGGCAGATTCTGGCAAAAAGCTAGTAGCCTTAGATTACTCACAAATTGAGCTGCGAATTTTGGCTCACATTGCTGATATACCTAGCCTTAAGCAAGCCTTCGCTGATGGAATTGACATTCACGCGCTGACGGCGAGCCAAATGTTTGATGTGCCGTTAGATCAGATGACGCCAGAAGTGCGCCGCAAAGCCAAAGCCATCAACTTTGGTGTAATTTATGGGATTTCTGGTTTTGGTCTGGCCCGGAACTTGCGGATTCCACGCGCTGAAGCGCAGGCGTTTATCGACACCTACTTTAAAAGGTTTCCGGGCATTCGTACCTACATGGAAGATACGGTAGCCTTTGCCAAAGAGCATGGCTATGTGAAAACCCTATTTGGTCGGCGCATTCATACTCCGGAAATAGAGGCCAAAGGTCCACATGCAGGATTTGCCAAACGTGCTGCCATTAATGCTCCCATTCAGGGCACAGCCGCTGACGTAATTCGCCGTGCCATGGTCCGTATGCCGATGGCTATTTCACATTTGCCAGCAAAAATGCTTTTACAGGTGCACGATGAATTACTTTTCGAAGTAGAAGACGCCGCCGTCGCTGAGCTTACACGTATCGCCAAGCAGGTGATGGAGGGTGCTAGCATGCCTGTTGTTAAGCTGGACGTTCCGTTGATTGTGGAATCTGGATCGGGGCTAAACTGGGCGCAGGCACATTAAATTTTGCGGTTGTAAACTAAAAGGATGAACCGATGGTAAAACGTGGTCTTTCTGTGGCAACAATAGCCGCACAAGCGGGTGGCTATATTGATGCGGCCAGTGGTGGCGTTGTGCCCCCCATCCAGCCTAGCACAACTTTTGCACGCGATCGCAACTACGCACTTCATGCCTCTGGCAATATCTATAGCCGCGATGACAATGATGTAGCTCGTGTGGCCGAGGGGCTGTTGATGCAGCTAGACAATGCGCAGGCGGCGCTGTTGTTCCCAAACGGGATGGCTGCGATTGCTGCGGTGTTTCGAGCGCTGCCAACTGGAGCTTGCGTACTTGTGCAGTCGCAAATTTATTGGGGCACCACAAAATGGCTCCGTGAATTCTGTAGGCGCCGTGGCTTGGTCTTGGTTGAGGCGGAGTTGAGTGATCCTACGCAAATGGAAGAGTGCTGCGTTACACACAAACCTGATTTGGTTTTTGTTGAAACCCCCTCAAACCCTTGGCTGCGATCTACGGATATTGCCCATGCAGCGGGCTGCGTGCATGCTCAAGGTGGGCGTCTGGTTGTGGATGCTACTGCTGCCACACCAATTTTGACTCGGGCATTAGATTTTGGCGCAGATATCGTAATGCATTCCGCCACCAAGGGCATTAACGGGCATTCCGATGTTCTGGCAGGCGTTTTAGCCACAAAAAAGCCTGAGGTGGCCCATTGGCAGGCTATCGCGACGGATCGTCATGACGCCGGCGCCGTCATCAGCAGCTTTGACGCCTGGTTGTTGATCCGCTCTATTCGTACGCTGCCCCTCCGGGTGGGACGAATGTGTCAAAATGCGCAGGCTGTGGCTGAATATCTACAAGTTCACCCTGGTGTGGACGCCGTGTTTTACCCTGGCTTACCAAGCTTTGCTGGCCACGACGTTGCAAAGAGGCAAATGTTGGGGGGATTTGGCTCGCTTTTGTCCTTTTGCGTGAAGGGTAGCGCGGACGATGCTCTGCGGGTTGCGGGTAAGTTGGATTTATTTCACCGGGCCACGTCCTTGGGTGGGGTAGAAAGCTTGGTGGAGCATCGACACACGATTGAGCCGCACACTGGTATTCCTGAAAGCCTCTTGCGGTTATCGATTGGGATTGAGGATATGGAGGATCTAATAGCAGATTTGGCACAGGCTTTGGCTTGTTAATTCTATTCAACAAGCCGTTTAACGTTCTGTCACAATTTACCGACCACAGCCTAGAGGGGAACGAACGAGAAACCCTATCGGCTTACATTCCAGTTCCGCATGTTTATCCTGCTGGCAGATTGGATCGCGACAGCGAGGGGCTGTTGTTACTGACTGATAATGGCAAGCTGCAAACGCGAATTTCTGACCCCAAATATAAAATGCCAAAAACCTATTGGGTTCAAGTCGAGGGTATCCCCGATGAAGTGGCCTTGATGCAGTTGCAGCAAGGTGTGGTGCTCAAAGATGGCCTCACCAAACCGGCCTCTGCCCGTTTGATAGTTGAACCTGAATTAATTTGGCCACGTGACCCTCCAATCCGCATCCGAAAATCTGTGCCTGACAGCTGGCTTGAAGTGATCATTTCTGAAGGTAAAAACCGCCAAGTACGCCGTATGACCGCTGCTGTTGAGCACCCAACCCTACGTTTAATCCGGGCGAAAATTGGTGACTGGAGCCTTGGAGATTTAAAACCTGGAAACTATAAGACTGCCATATAAGGGTTTTACGAACCGAAGTCTTGCCGGATAATATAAAGCTATGCAACATTTAGATCTCAAAATTGAAGGTGGTCTGGCAACTGTAACCCTAAACTGCCCAGTAAAGAAAAATGCTGTGTCTGAACTATTGTTTGATGAACTTTATGAGGTGGGATTATGCTTGCAGCAAACTTTGGGCCTGCGTGCAGTAATATTAACTGGGGCTGGGCCTAATTTTTGCGCTGGGATTGATTTGTAATTCTACAATCATTCTTGCCACGTGTATGAGTATTATGGAAACTAAATGGGGTTTGATTCCAGATATGGGTATGACCAAAGATCCACCACAGCTAATGCGTGGGGATCATGCCAAAGAGCTGATGATGACTGCGCAGATGTTAGATGCTGAGGCTGCTCAGGCTGCGGGCCTGATTACACGGATTGTAGTGAACTTGCTAAAAGTGGCCCAGGTTTTGGCAGTGGAACTTTTAGAGCGCAGCTCTGAGGCTGTTAATGGCAGTAAGGCACTGATTGACCAAACTTGGAACCTGCCGCCTGGCGAGGCTCTGGCCATAGAAGCTCGCATGCAGGCTAATATTAGGGGCAGTCCCAATCAGATTGAGGCTGTCATGGCTGGATTAGTTAAACGCCCACCAAAATTTATATGATGTGGTTTTGGTGGGCTAGGTGTCTAGGTCTACCGACGGGATGATCGGAAAAAAAGTTGACTTAGAGTGTAGGCCAAACCAGCTTTGGCCTTCCCATATTTCATGTACTCCGACCTCGACGAGCCGATAAAAGCTTTTGCGGTCGATTAGGGCTTCAAGGTTATTGCGCACTAACACATAGGGAGAAGGTTCTCCCGTATTGGTATCGCGCTCGACCCGGATCGGGAAATCGGGACCCGCGACCATTCGATCGCCAACCTGTGTAATAAAGTGTAGATTTCCTTTAATTTGATCAAAATCAACCGCAACAAATGGTGCATCATCAACTTTGATTCCAACTTTCTCAACTGGAGAGACGAGGAAATACTTTCCACCTTCGCGCTTTAAAATTGAAGAAAAAAGCTTAACTAACGCAGGGCGACCAATTGGAGTACCCATATAAAACCAAACCCCATCGCGGGCGATGCGGATATCAAGGTCGCCACAAAATGGTGGGTTCCATAAATGGATTGGTGGCAAGCCCTTGCCTTTGGTGGCCGCTGATACGCTTGCCGCAAGGTTGTCAGCAGATGGGGTCCCAATAATTTGTCCACTCATGTCAATTGTCATTCCTTTTACTTAAGATAATGTATATATAGAACATCTATAAAGGAACACGAGGCAATGTTGTGACTCAAGTCAAAAACTGGGCCAAGCACGCAGTATGCACTACAAATTTTTTATCGGTCAAGATCGCGTAGTGGATTTAGTTCTTACTGCTCTTTTATGTGGTGGGCTTGGTTGTTGGATGGCTGCGGGAGGGTCGACGTTTTTCCTGATCAGGTGTTGTCGCTAATTCCAGTTTTTAGGAGTGCACTGGCCTGCGATGAAAATTCACGGTTCCAAAGCATCAAAAGTGTAACTAAAAATGCAGTCAGTAAAATTGGTGCCCCGGCCAGCCACGCTAGCGAAGCTAAGGCAAAATACATGGCCCGTAGCCCACGATTAAAATTTAAAGCGGCACGAATATTAATTTCACCAGCCATAATGGCGCGCGGAATTGCTTGTGGGTGATTTGGATCGTTGGGGACTGCGGCCATTAAAACGGCGCAATAGCCAAACAGGCGGCTAGACCAGACAAATTTCAAAAAGGCATAGACTAAAAATAAAGCGGCAAATGCTAGTTTGATTTGCAACTTTAGCGAGGTTGCCTCTTGCGATTGCGTCATGGCATGGGTCAGCTCGACTAAACGGTCTGGTGAGCCCATCATGGCTAATAGGCCACCGATTGAAATCAAAGAAGTTGAACCAAAAAATGCTGTACTTTGGCGTAGAGAGGCTAGGATTTGCGCGTCAAAAATTCTTGGATCGCGATCCACAAAGGTTAACATCCAGGCCCGTCGATAGAATGACATTAAGGACGTTACAGAAGGTCGCTGGGCTGGTGGGTTTTCGATTAAATATCCCATGATAAGTGCAGCTAAAAGCCCAAAACCTACCGCAGCAAGATCCCAATTCGTCAACTCTGATAAAATTACATCAAAAATCATAGTATTATTGTAACAGAGTGTTTGCACTTGCGATCCCCTAAAATTGGTTATATTTATTTACCAATTAAGGAATTTAATATGGAAATGCCAAAGCCAAACTCTGAAATTCTGTTAAAAAAGGCAAAAATCGCAGCAGCATTGCGAGCCGTATTGCCGCATGATGCGGTAATCGATGACCCGTCTGAAACCCGAGCTTATGAATGTGATGCCCTCGTGGCTTATCGATGTCCTCCGATGATTGCTGTTTTGCCCTCCACGACAGAGCAGGTGTCAGACATTTTGAAGATTTGCCATCGCGAAGGCGTTCCCGTCGTGCCGCGCGGATCTGGTACGTCTCTGGCCGGCGGTGCTTTGCCAACTGCTGACTGTGTGATTCTAGGCGTAGCCAAGATGAACCAGGTGCTGGAAACAGACTACGACAATCGACTAATCCGAGTTCAAAGTGGGCGCACAAATTTAAGTGTATCTGGCGCCGTCGAGGAGGAAGATTTCTTTTATGCGCCGGACCCGTCCAGCCAGTTGGCCTGCGCTATTGCAGGAAATATCGCGATGAATTCAGGCGGAGCGCATTGCTTAAAATATGGAGTGACAACAAATAACCTTTTAGGCGTCAAAATGGTCATGATGGACGGTGAAATTGTTGAGATTGGTGGAGGCTACCTTGATGCCTCTGGTTTAGATATTTTAGGGGTCATCTGTGGTTCTGAAGGGCAATTAGGTGTGGTAACTGAAGCCACACTGCGGATTTTACCGAAACCTGAAGGTGCGCGTCCCGTGATGATTGCTTTTGATAGCAACGAAGTGGCTGGAGCGTGCGTGGCAGATATTATTAAGGCGGGTGTTTTACCTGTGGCCATCGAATTTATGGACCGTCCAATCATTGAAATTTGTGAGAACTTCGCAAAAGCTGGGTATCCAGAGTGTGAGGCGCTGTTGATTGTTGAGGTTGAAGGGTCAGAAGCTGAAATCCAAGATCAACTTGACCGCATCTGTACTGTTGCGCAGAAACATAGCCCCGTGGAGCTGCGTCAAAGTCAATCTGACATTGAAAGTGCCGCAATTTGGCTGGGCCGTAAATCAGCTTTTGGGGCCGTGGGTCAAGTTGCGGATTATATGTGTTTGGATGGGACTATCCCGGTCTCCGCTCTACCAGAAGTTCTGCGCCGAATTAAAGAGCTGTCGGAGCATTATGGCCTAAGTGTGGGTAATGTGTTCCATGCTGGTGACGGGAATATGCACCCGTTAATCATGTTTGACGCAAATAAAGATGGAGACCTTGAGCTTTGTGAAGCCATGGGCGCGGATGTTCTGCGGCTATGTGTCGAGGTGGGTGGCTGTCTTACTGGTGAGCATGGCGTAGGCATCGAAAAGCGCGACCTGATGGAAGATCAATACAGTGCAGACGATCTAGAAATCCAGATGGCAGTAAAGGATGTGTTCGATCCAGGTTGGTTGCTCAATCCTGCGAAGGTTTTCCCACTGGCCGTGTCTGAAACGCGACGGATATAATGAGCACAGCAATGTTTCCTGAAGACGAGGCTGCCTTATCTGATGCAATCTTAGACACAGCCGGGCCTTTGCAAATTCTGGGCGGTGGCACCCGGAGGGTTGGGCGAATCTCTGAGGGTCGAAAGCTGAGTACAGCGCAGCTCAAGGGCATAGTGTTATATGAGCCTGGTGCACTTACTATTGTCGCTAAAACCGGGACGCCGATCGCAGAGATTGAAAACGTCCTAGCAGCTGAAAACCAAATGTTGGCTTTTGAACCGATGGATCACCGCGTTTTATTGGGGACGCAAGGCACGCCAACCCTGGGTGGGGTCATGGCAGCAAACGTATCTGGCCCGCGGCGCATCCAGGTGGGTGCAGCACGTGATTTTGCTTTGGGGATCTCCTTTGTAGATGGCTCTGGCCAATTACTAAAAAATGGTGGTCGTGTCATGAAAAATGTGACCGGCTATGACTTGGTTAAACTGATGGTGGGTTCTTGGGGTACGCTTGGGGTATTGAGTGAAGTTGCGCTGAAAGTTTTACCGGTTAGTGAAACCCAAGCAACATTGAAAATTCACGTGTCATCTTGGGCGCAGGCAGTAGCCTGTATGTCTGCTGCCCTGGGCACACCGTTTGATGTGAGTGGTGCTGCTACGCTTCAAGATTCTGATGGTAAGCTAGGCGTGATTATTCGGGTCGAAGGGTTTGCAGCGTCGATCCGGTATCGTATGGCAGAATTAAAAATTTATCTTACTAAATTTGGTGATATAGAAAAAATCTCAGATCCGTGGTCTGAGGTTAAGAATCTCCCCTCATGGGCCACCTTAGATACCATTTGGAAGGTATCTGTGCGCCCTACTGATTCATTAGCTGTCATTTTAAAGATACAAGAATTGCAAAAAGATTTTGGTTTTAAGTGCCAGTTAGATTGGGGTGGTGGGCTTTTGTGGCTTGGCCTAGGCGAAGAACAGCTTGGTAATTTCCCTGCATGCGTGCAACTGCATAATGCGCTTCAGGAGACTGTAGCTCAATTGGGTGGCCACGCCACTTTGATGAAATCGCAAATTTTGCAAGAGGAACAGATCTCTCATTTCCAGCCACTTAGCAGGGCGATAGAAATGCTCACGCAAACCCTGCGCAGTAAATTTGACCCTCGTGGTATTCTAAACCTAGGACGGATGAGCTGATGCAAACACATTTCACTGAATCCCAGCTTAAAGACCCCAAAATAAAGCATACCAATGATATTTTGCGCAGCTGCATCCATTGTGGATTTTGTACAGCGACTTGCCCCACCTATCAGGTTTTAGGCGATGAGCTGGACAGCCCGCGTGGTCGCATCTACTTAATCAAGGATATGCTGGAAAACCAGAGGATGCCGGACGAGAAAACGGTGAAGCATGTCGACCGATGCCTATCTTGTCTAGCGTGTATGTCCACCTGTCCATCGGGTGTAAATTACATGCACTTAGTGGATCATGCGCGAGCTTATATTGAACAGACTTACAAACGCGGCTGGTCTGACCGTTTGCTTCGCTGGACCTTAGCGCGTATTTTGCCTTATCCAAACAGGTTCCGCCTAGCCTTGTTGGGTGCGAAGCTCATGCGGCCTTTGCGATACTTGATGCCAGATCCCAGGTTGCAGGCGATGCTAGAAATGGTACCAAAGCAAATCCCAGCTCGCAGCTTAAATGATGAAGCGCAAATATTTCCAGCCCAGGGCACCCAAAAAATGCGAGTAGCACTTATGACTGGCTGCGCGCAACGAGCTTTGAATACTGATATCAACGACGCCACGATCCGACTTCTAACGCGGCATGGTGCTGAGGTTGTGGTGCTTAAGCAGGGCTGCTGTGGAGCTTTGACCCATCACATGGGCAAAGTTGATGAAAGCCACCGAACTGCAGCTGTGAACATTGAAGCCTTCGCCGCTGAAGACTCTGCGCGCGGTTTGCATGCGGTGGTGATTAATACCTCAGGTTGTGGTACAACTGTGAAAGATTACGGCCATATGTTTGCTGGCCAGCCCCTGGAGTTTGAAGCCAAGCGTGTTGCAGCTTTAGCACGGGATGTGAGCGAAGTTTTGATGGATCTGGATTTGCCAAAATTGCCAGACCAAAATCTGCGGGTAGCCTATCATGCCGCCTGCTCCTTGCAGCATGGTCAGCAAATAAAGACTTACCCAAAGGATCTTTTACGCAGAGTTGGTTTTAAGGTTCTGGAACCGGCTGATAGTCATCTATGTTGTGGATCTGCGGGCACTTATAATTTGATGCAGCCAAAGATTTCAGGCCAGCTGAAGGCTCTTAAAATCGGTACATTAGAGGCGAAAAGCCCGGATGTAATCTCAGCGGGTAACCTTGGCTGTATGATCCAAATTGGTAGTGGTACGGATATCCCAATCATGCACACGGTCGAATTGCTAGATTGGGCCACGGGTGGGCCGAAACCGGCGTCTTTCTCTGGCTCTTCGGGCCCAGGCGACGTCCCAATCTTGCGTTAAAGTGTCGTTTCAGTGGGTGACCGCTGTCACGCAAAAAAGTTGAATTCTTGCATAATCCAATAAAAGGCAGCAAAGGCCCTGCCTTTATCTATGTGGTTGAGGAGATTAAACCGACATGCAGATATATTTCATCTCAAGATATTCATCCATACCATGGTGGCTGCCCTCACGGCCCAAGCCAGATTGCTTGATCCCACCAAAGGGAGCTACTTCTGTTGAAATAATCCCTGTGTTGACGCCAATGATACCGTATTCCAGAGCTTCAGCTACTTTATAAACCCTGCTGAGGTCTTTGGCATAGAAATATGCTGCAAGACCAAATATAGTATCGTTGGCCATGGCAATGACGTCATCCTCATCTTCAAATTCAAACAAGGGCGCCATGGGTCCAAATGTTTCTTCTTTGCTGACCTGCATGTCCTGGGTCACGCCGGTCAAAATCGTTGGTTGGAAGAAGGTCCCACCCAA
>JAVLEV010000012.1:0-3284 GCA_031920365.1 Planktomarina sp.
TGACGAATTGAAACCCAGGATTACGGTATTTGGTGTGGGTGGTGCTGGCGGCAACGCTGTAGACAATATGATAGAAAAAGAACTTGATGGTGTAGAGTTTGTTATTGCAAATACCGATGCACAGGCCTTGCAGCAATCCAAGGCACCGGCCAAAATCCAAATGGGTTTAAAAGCCACAGAGGGATTAGGTGCTGGCGCAAAAGCTACTGTTGGCGCTGCAGCAGCTGAAGAGAGTATTGAGCAAATCGTCGATCAGTTGGCAGGCGCACATATGTGCTTCATAACTGCTGGCATGGGGGGGGGCACAGGAACTGGTGCTGCGCCAATTATAGCGCAAGCCGCTCGTGAATTAGGCGTTTTAACCGTTGGAGTAGTGACAAAGCCTTTTCAATTTGAGGGCAGCAAGCGGATGCGGCAGGCTGAGGACGGCGTCGCGGCCTTGCAAAAAGTGGTTGATACTTTGATCATCATCCCAAACCAAAATTTGTTCCGACTTGCAAATGAAAATACAACCTTTACCGATGCCTTCAGCTTGGCAGATGATGTTTTGTATCAAGGTGTTAAGGGGGTTACTGATTTGATGGTACGTCCAGGTTTAATAAATCTTGATTTTGCGGATGTTCGAGCTGTAATGGACGAGATGGGCAAAGCTATGATGGGCACTGGCGAGGCAAGTGGTGAGAATCGAGCAATTCAGGCAGCTGACAAAGCTGTATCAAATCCACTGCTGGATGAGATCAGTCTTCGTGGAGCTAAGGGTGTTTTAATAAATATTACTGGTGGTGCCGATTTGACATTGTTTGAACTGGACGAAGCCGCAAACCGTATCCGTGAAGAAGTGGATCCAGATGCTAACATCATTGTAGGTTCTACTCTGGATACAACTCTAGACGGTGTCATGCGTGTATCTGTTGTGGCTACTGGGATTGATGCCGACCAGTCGAACCAGGCGTCAGCCTTGCCGGTCCGCCGTCAGTCTGCTGAGGTAACTATATCTGAGCCAATTGAATCGAAAGAAGAGCTAGAGCTATCTGAAGCGCATCAGTTTGAATTTGAGCAAAAGCAGCATGTTTTCAATGAAGAGCCAAGCTTTACGGCTGGACAGCACTACGCGGAAGAAGACTTGCCAGAACCGGCTTATCAGCCAAAAATTGATGATTTAGACACATTGTCGGTCGAGGAAGCAGAGCCACTAGTGGCAACACATAATCCTCCAGGTTCGCCAAGTCCTGAAGCTATGGCGCGGCTTCGTGCGGCGGTAGATCGCGTCCCACCTTTAGACACACGGTCTATGTCTGGGTCTCATTCTTCTCAAGATGCTCCGGCCAAGAGCAAGTTTGGTATTAATTCTTTGATTAATAGAATGACAGGTCAAAGTGAAATAACTGGGCGTGTATCTCCGTCTCAATTAGTTGATCAGGGATTTGAAACGGATGAATCCAGTAGTGGGGCTGATGAAAGAATAGAAATTCCAGCGTTTTTACGCCGACAGGCAAATTGATTGTAATAAACCATACTTAGTTAAAAGGGCACTTTTTAGTGCCTTTTTAATTTGTAAATCAATATGTTAAATATTTTAATATATATAAATAACTTATATATATTAAATAACCTCACAGATATTTCAATTGGTTGCAAAGAGTGAGTTGTGTCTTCCAGAGACACAAACTAGCCGTTATTTAGGCAAAAAGAGTTTTATTAAATACCGAGGGAAATGTGCAAAAAACATTAAGTTCAGATATCGTGTTTACTGGGGTTGGTTTACATGGTGGACGCAATGTCACAATGTGTGTGCGCCCGGCCGCAGCTGAAACTGGTATTTGGTTTAATAGAATAGATATTTCGAACAACGCTGGATTTATTCACGCTAATTGGCAATGTGCTGTACATACTGGGTTATGTACTCGCCTAGTAAATGAAGATGGTATTAGTGTTTCTACAGTTGAGCATGTGATGGCCGCTCTTGCCGGCTGTGGAATTAATAATGCAATCTTGGAATTAGATGGTCCGGAAGTACCAATAATGGATGGAAGTGCACTCGATTTTGTGAGGGGATTCCTAGCGTCCGGATTAACTGAGCAATCAGAGCCGGTTCATGCTCTAAAAGTTCTTAAGACAGTAGAGATTAGTGAAAGTGGAGCATATGCTGCGTTAGTTCCCTTTCCTGGTATTGAAATGCAATTTGAGATCGATTTTTCGGATGCTGCAATCGGTCAACAGTCCAAATCTCTCAATCTTGCAAACGGCAGTTTTGTGCATGAGTTGTGTAATAGCCGAACATTTTGTCGAAATTCTGACATAGCTTTAATGTGGTCAAACGGTATGGCTCTTGGTGGTACATTTAAAAACGCTTTGGTTGTGGATGGCTCTAAGGTTCTTAGCCCCGGTGGTATGAGGCACGCGGACGAACCTGTGCGACATAAGATGTTAGACGCAATGGGTGATCTGGCGCTTGCTGGCGGACCGGTCATTGGTCGCTACATTGGTCGCCGTGCTGGGCATACTCTCACTAATAAACTTTTACGGAAATTATTTAGTCAACCAGAATCTTTTAAATTAATTGATTGTAACCACGAAATATCTCAGTGGTTACCTGGTGTTGGGCTGGTAGAAGAAGATAGCAATATTTTTGCATAAAAGCGATCTTCTTATAAAAAAGTAACTCTTTCGTTTTGCCTTAAAACTTTTTGTGCTAACGCTTTGTTTGAACAAACTATGAGGGTATGCATGCGGTCTTGCCAAGTTATTCTTTTTTGTATTTTTGTGATGCCTTTCGTAGGGTGTAGTCAGCTTGAAAAAGAGCCAGTAGTCCTAATAGAAAGCTTATCCGCCAAGGAAATTTATGACCTTGGAGAAATTAGCCTTAATGATGAGCAACATGAGAAGGCTGCTGAATATTTTGGTGAAATCGAACGTCTATATCCTTATTCTGAGTGGGCCAAGCGTGGTTTGATCATGCAGGCCTTTAGCTTTCATAGGGGGCTAGACTACCCGAACAGTCGCAGTACTGCACAGAGGTATATTGATTTTTATCCAGCCTCCACTGACGCAGCTTATGCGCAATATATTTTAGCGCTTAGCTACTATGATCAAATAGCTGATGTGGGTCGAGACCAGGGTTTGACCTTAAAAGCGTTGCAAGAGTTGCGCTTATTGATTGAGCGTTACCCTGGAAGTAAGTACGATGCAGAAGCTAAACTTAAATTTGACCTTGCGTTGGATTATTTAGCGACTAAGGAAATGGAAGTTGGTAGATATTATTTACAAAAAGGCCACTACACCTC
>JAVLEV010000012.1:3384-23407 GCA_031920365.1 Planktomarina sp.
TGCTTTGGCCGCTGAAGAGGAATATCTGCGTCATACAGTTGATGAGCTACAGCAACTGGACGTGCAACTGGGCGATGATGACAGACTAGATGCCCGTCGCCGGATAATGCAAGCAGCGGTTAAAATTCGTGCTGATGTTGCAAAAGCGCTTGAGGCATTGTCGGACAGGGGTGCTGAGGGGCAAATTAGCGATGCGGCACGTTGGCTTCAGACAGCAGCGCTCCAATTAAATGGGCAATTAGATCCCGCTTCTGAAGCTTTAGATACCGTTTTGAATCAGCTTGGGCAGGTGCAACAAGAAATTGAGGCTGTCTTGGGTGAGTTTAATTTTAATCCGTCTGAGCTGGAAGAAACCGAAGAGCGTTTATTTGCGATCCGTGCTGCGGCGCGTAAGTACGCGGTAGTGCCGGATGAGTTACCAAAAATTACCTTAACCTTAGAGGAAAAACTAAAGGCGTTGGACAGTGGAAATGCAGGGCTAGATGCGCTGCAACTGGATGTTAAGGAAGCGGAATCACTTTATCAGACTATTGCTACTACTTTGCATGATGCTCGGGTAATCGGTGCCAGTGCTTTGGATAAAGCCATGGCATTAGAGCTCGGACCTTTGAAAATGGAACGTGCTATATTTAAAACTGAAGTTTTACCGCTAGCGGCCGGCCCAAATGGTTTAGATACAGTTGCTTTTACAGTTGCAACAAATCCTGGCGCGCCAACTGGGCCTTTGGAGAAAATAGCTTCAGGGGGGGAATTAAGCCGCTTTCTTCTGGCGTTAAAAGTCTGCCTGTCCCAAGGGTCTTCACAACGTACAATGATTTTTGATGAGATCGACCGTGGCGTTGGGGGCGCAACCGCGGATGCCGTTGGGCGTCGGTTGGCCGAGTTGGGTGCGGAGGGGCAAGTTTTGGTGGTAACACATTCGCCTCAAGTGGCCGCTTTTGGCTCTGCCCATTGGCGAGTTGAAAAGCGTATTGAAGACGAAATAACGCTGTCTACAGTAGTCCCACTGATGCCTGAGGACCGGGTTGATGAGATAGCCCGTATGCTTGCCGGTGACGTGGTGACTGATGAGGCGCGTGGCGCTGCAAAATCATTATTAAACACAAGTAAGTAATTCATTCTCAACAAAACATATAGACTAATCTTTCTAATGCTTTTTATAATTTGTTAGTTGTAAAATCGACTGATTTATAATTTAAATTGCCACTGTGGCTTGTGCAAGCCATCTTCTTGAGGATGGTTTTATTAGTTGCGATAGTTTATGGTAAACTGCCTTCTGATAGTTATTTAGCCAAGTTTTCTCTTGCTGCGTCAGCATAGTGGCTTCAATTAATCGTCTATCAATTGGTGCGTAGGTAATTGTCTCAAACTCAAGCATTGGACGGTTATCGCCATCTGGTAAATTCGCAGCAGGTTGTACCACGAGAAGGTTTTCAATCCGGATCCCAAATGCGCCTGTGCGGTAATACCCTGGCTCATTAGACAACAGCATTCCCGGTTCAAGCTGCACATCAGTCGTCCGTGAAATGCGCTGTGGTCCCTCATGCACTGACAAGAAGCTCCCAACACCATGTCCTGTGCCGTGATCATAGTCTTGCCCAGCAGCCCACAGTTGTACTCGAGCAAGTGCGTCCAGATCTCTACCGGTCAGTCCTTTCGGGAATCGTACTTTTGAGACATTGATCATGCCCTGCAACACGCGTGTAAAAGCCTGTCGCATATCAAGGCTAGGGTGGCCTAGGGGTAAGGTTCGGGTGATGTCAGTAGTGCCATCGTGATATTGTGCTCCGCTGTCGATTAACAGTAGGCTATTGATGTCTAGTTTACGATTGCTATCATGTGTTACGCGATAGTGTACTATAGCCCCATTTGGTCCACTACCACTTATTGTGTCGAAACTTATATCGTGCAGAAGGTTTGTGGCAGTACGAAAGTCCTCGAGCTTTTTTACTATATCTATTTCGGTGAGATCAGATTTATCTGCAGTGTCAAACCATGCTAGGAATTCTACTATCGCAGCGCCGTCGCGCAAATGCGCAGCCCTAGCGCCGGCTAACTCGACACCATTTTTACGAGCCTTGGGCAACGTACAGGGGTCACTTGACTTTATGATTTTCGACGTACCCAACTCTAAAGCCTCCATTGCTGCTTGCGGCATAGAAGAAGGATCGATCAGGGTTTGACCTTTAAGAGACTTTAAACAAGGCGCAAACTTGCTCCAATCCAAAAGCTTTACATTGGCATTTAGGTTAAGCTGAGAAAGCTTTGGAGTATCACAAAAAAGAGTGACGTTCCCTTTTCTAGATATTACTGCAAAACATTGTACGATTGGAGTACGTGGTACGTCGCCACCGCGGATATTGAGTAGCCAGCACAGGCTGTCAGGCAGGGTAATTACTGCTCGATCTGCACCAATCTCTGAAATTGCTTTACCGATGCGCGCGCACTTCTCTGCTGACGCTTCGCCGCTAAGTATATCAGGGTGTAGCCAGGCTTTAGCAACAGGTGGGGCTGGCTTATTTTTCCAAATAGTATCAACCCCATTGGGGCAGGATTTTAGTGTGATATTTGCGTCAGTAAGGGTTTGGCGGAGGGTTTCGATTTGTGCCACTGTATGCAGCCAAGGGTCAAATCCTACTACGGTTCCTGAAATAAGGGTGGATTTCAACCAATCTTGTAGTTGAGTTTCTGGCCAATGAACTGGAGTGAATTGATCTGTTACTTGCTCAAAAACTTGCAAACGGTAGCGGGTATCGATGAATATTCCTGCCTGATCTGGCAAGATACAGGCGAAGCCTGCAGAGCCAGTGAAACCTGTAAGCCACGACAAGCGTTCATCTCTGGCCGCCACATTTTCACCCTGATGGCGGTCTGTACGAGGTACAAGAAATCCGTCAAGCTCTTGCGTCAACATCCAAGCCCTTAGCATTCGCAAGCGCTTAGGGCTTTGATCTATGGATCGGGGAGAATCAAAGTTCTGAAACATTAGTTGTGCCCTACGCGACTACAGATTTAATAGGAGTGTGCTAAATTCACCCCTGCAGCAATGATAAATAATGCAGAGATCACCCAGTCCGTTTTTGACCGATTGCTCGTGCCCGCGCGCGCGCGTCTGTATCGAATAAAGCAGCAAGTTGTTCGGTCATGGCACCGGCTAATTGTTCCACATCTGTGATGGTGACTGCACGTTCGTAATAACGGGTTACATCGTGGCCAATACCGATCGCCAAAAGTTCGACCTGACGGCGCTTTTCTACCATAGCTATAACATCGCGCAGGTGCTTCTCTAGATAATTTGATGAGTTAACTGATAAGGTGCTATCATCTACTGGCGCCCCATCAGAGATCACCATCAAGATTTTACGTGCTTCTGGGCGCGCGGTCATGCGGCGGTGCGCCCATTCTAGTGCTTCTCCATCAATATTTTCTTTAAGTAGTCCCTCTTTCATCATTAGGCCTAGGTTAGGCCGGGCGCGACGCCATGGCGCATCGGCGCTCTTATAGATTATATGGCGTAAATCATTCAAGCGGCCTGGAGTTTGTGGCCGACCTTCGGCCAACCACTCCTCACGACTTTGTCCACCCTTCCATGCTCGGGTAGTAAAGCCCAAAATTTCAACTTTCACGCTACATCTTTCCAATGTCCGTGCCAAAACATCAGCAGAAATGGCCGCAATCGAAATAGGCCGACCACGCATCGAGCCTGAATTGTCTAGAAGTAATGTGACACATGTGTCTCTAAATTCGGTGTCTTTTTCAACCTTGAAAGATAAAGGGGTTGTGGGATTAGCAATCACTCGCGCTAAACGGCCTGCGTCTAAAGTACCTTCCTCAAGGTCAAATTCCCAGCTCCTGTTTTGCTTTGCTTGCAACCGGCGCTGTAATTTATTTGCCAATCGGCTAACGGCACCTTTCAGTGGCTCTAGTTGTTGGTCAAGATAGGCTCTTAGGCGCTCAAGTTCCTGTGGCTCTGCTAGGTCTTCTGCACGAATTTCCTCGTCGAATTCTGTTTTGTATACTAAATACTGCGGGTCGGCATCTGACACTGGTTGTGGGGCAGGTGGCTCAAGTGGTGCTTCTCCATCCGGCATTTCAGCCTCTTCACCCATTTCGCTATCGGCCATGTCATCCATTGAGACCTGTGCAGATGCCGCATCTTGTTGTTTGTCTTGGCTTTGCTCTGGATTTGCGTCGTTTTGTTCGTCCTCACTGTCATCGTCACCAGGGCTATCAGGCTGATCTGCTTGGTCATCATCGGCGTTGGCTTGATCTTCGGAATCTTCATCTTCAAAATCAGGATCGTCGCCTAACTGATCGCCGTAACCTAGGTCTCTGATTATTTTACGTGTAAACTTTGCAAATTGGGCTTGATCGCCCAAACTCTGATCAAGCTTGTCTAAGCTTCCGCCTGTTTGTGCCTCTATGAAGTCACGCCATAGGTTCATTACATTGGCTGCATCTGGTGGTAAGTCGCGGCCGGTTGCCAAATGCCGCACTAAATAGCCGGCGGCAGTGGCCAAAGGGGCTTGGCTGGCTTCCTTAAATTCGCCAAAGCCTTGCCGAAGTGCTTCATTTTCAATTTTTGCGTCGATGTTACTATGTGTGCCAGGCATTACACGAGCGCCAACAGCTTCGCAGCGTGCAGTTTCCATAGCATCATAAATATCGCGCGCTAGCTGGCCTTGAGGGACATAGTGGTTAAAGGTAGCCTCATCGTGATATTTATGGCGAAGGGCCAAGGCGTCGGCTGTACCGCGGGCTAAAAGAACCTCTTGGCGGGTCATGCGGCGGCTCACCTGTGGTAAGCGGATTGAGTCGTTTGAAGCTCCCGGTGGGTCTACAGAGAAAGTAACAGAAAGCTCAGGATCGTTGGCCATCACTTTTGTGGCCTCGGCTAAGGCTTTTTTAAAAGGATCAGCAGGATTATCATTATTTTTCATTCGTTTGACCCAGCCAGGGGTGGTCCAATATTTTAGAGCTTAAGTAATAAAACGTATGATCGACCAAAGGGTAACTCACTTTATTTTTTGGCAGCATTGCTGCTGCTTCAAGGCGTGAGAAATAACACGAAACAAGCCCAAACGCCAAAGCTAACATTACTTTTATATTTGTTTTATGGACCATAATCCTCTGTCCTTTATCAGATTCTTAATATTAAGCGTGATTTAGAAAATTGCCTATGTCATGCTCATTGAGGCTGCAGATTCTGGCAATTCTTCATCAAAACAACGTTGATAAAACTCGGCCACAGTTTGGCGTTCTAATTCATCGCATTTGTTGAGGAAACTTAATCTAAAGGCGTAACCTACGTTGCGAAAAATCTCCGCGTTTTGTGCCCAGGCAATTACGGTTCTTGGCGACATCACAGTCGACAGGTCACCATTCATGAATGCAGTACGCGAAAGATCAGCAACGGTTACCATCTGCTTAATTGTCTTGCGGCCAGCCTCTGTATTGTAGTGCGGATTTTTGGACAGAACAATTGCCGACTCTGCTTCTACTGAAAGGTAGTTAAGCGTTGCTACAAGGCTCCAACGGTCCATCTGTCCTTGGTTAATTTGCTGAGTGCCATGGTACAGCCCGGTGGTATCGCCAAGGCCAACTGTATTAGCTGTTGAGAAAATACGAAAATATGGATGTGGGTTGATAACTTGGTTTTGATCTAGCAGGGTTAGCTTTCCGTCCACTTCAAGCACACGCTGAATAACAAACATAACATCTGCGCGGCCAGCATCATACTCATCAAACACAATTGCAGTTGGGTTGCGCAGCGCCCAGGGTAATATACCCTCTTGAAAATCTGTAACTTGCTTTCCGTCTTTAAGCTTAATCGCATCTTTGCCTATTAAATCAATGCGGCTAATGTGGCTATCAAGATTAACCCGCACTGTCGGCCAATTTAGTTTGCTTGCTACCTGTTCAATATGGGTGGATTTACCCGTGCCGTGGTATCCTTGGATCATGACCCGTCGGTTGTGGGAAAACCCAGCTAGAATTGCAAGCGTGGTGTCCGGATCAAACTTATATGTACTATCCAAGTCTGGAACTCGTGATGTGCGATCGGCAAAGCCTTTCACCACCATGTCTGTGTCAATTCCAAAAACGTCACGAACTGAGATGTCTTCGGTAGGATGAGTGTCAATATCTAAATTTGTTTCGGCCATAGTCTGATCCTTTTACCCTGGCAATTTGCCACGCACGTTCCGTGCAATATAATGCGACTGAGAGCAAGGGGAAGGAAAAACCTACGCTGCTCTGAGACGAAGGCCATTTGGCCCTATGATTTTTTTAAAATATGGTACATTTGGCCGACGTTAGTTAAGCAGAATGTGCGTTACTAACTTTACCGGAAACTTCGGCTGTCTTTGATTTGATCCCAAGCCCACACGACTTCACCGAGTTGTTCCTCTTGGCTGCGATCGCCACCATTCATGTCTGGATGTAAAACTTTAATCAAAGATTTATATGATTTCCGAATCTCAGCCTTTGTCCAATGGTCTTTTGCTTCCAATATATCTAGCGCGCGTCGTTCTGATGAGGGTAACTTACGTGTCGAGCCAGTTATAGATTTTCCTGGGTTTTGAGTGGCATTTGCCCCCAAGACCTGATGCGGGTCGTCAACACCCAACCGAGCCCAGGCGCGTTGTTCGTCGCTAGTTTTAAACGGTTTAGTTTCCCGTTCCCAAACGCGATCACTCGCCATTTGCTTTTCTAGTTCCTCTTCAGAATTTCCATCAAAAAAGTTCCATTTTAGATTATACTCGCGAACGTGATCTTTACAGAACCAAAGAAAGTCATCCAAAATATTGGGGGACCTTGGAGCGCGATACTTGCCTGATTCTACGCAGCCAGAGTGCTCGCACTTGCGTGTAGAGGTTTCAAATGCCCCAGACATGCCCCTTCGACCACGCGGATTGTTCTTTTTTGCCGTTGATACGGACATATCAAACCCAAAGGGATCATCCTTTTTCATCTTAAGCGCCTTTCCGACTCGGAGATCAGAGTTTAGACCTCAATGAGAAAGATGAAAGGGGCCTAGATGAAAAAACTTGAAAGAATGTTAGATCACATCAATAAAACGCTGCAGGAGCGCTTTGATCCTGCAGAATTAGTAGTTTTAGACGTTTCAGAATCACATCGAGGCCATTCTGGGTTTCAAGAAGGTGGCGAAAGCCATTTTGATGTTATTATCACCTCAGAAAAATTTTCTGGCATGAGTCGTCTTGCGCAGCACCGGTCCATACACGCCGCCCTTGGCCCTAAAGTTATGGATAGCATTCACGCCTTAGCTTTAACTGTAAGGAGCATTTAAAGCGCTAGCTTCGCGGCCACTATCTCGTTGACCACCTTTGGGTTAGCTTTGCCACCGCTCGATTTTATTACCTGACCGACGAACCATCCTGCTAATTTTGGATTTAGCTTTGCCTTTTCGACTTGGTCTGGATTGTCAGCGATAATTTGATCTACGGTGGCCTCTATAGCAGCTGTGTCTGTAACCTGTTTCATCCCGCGTTCATTTACAATCTGGGCTGGATCGCCCCCTTCAGTGTAAATAATTTCAAATAGATCTTTTGCGATCCTACCTGAAATTTCAGAACTTTCAATTAAATCAATGATGTTACCCAGTTGATCGGGCGATACGGGAGAGTTTTCGATTGTAATACTATCTTTTTTCATCATGCCGAATAACTCATTAATTACCCAATTGGCAGCCACTTTACCGTTGCGGTTTTGAGCCACTTTCTCGAAGTAGTTTGCATTTTGTATATTAGCAGTTAAAACACTTGCGTCATAATCAGATAAGCTGAAACGAGAGATAAATCGAGATTTCTTAGCATCGGGTAATTCGGGCAGTTCCGCAGCCAGTTCGTCAATCCAGTCCTGTTGGATCTCAAGCGGCAAGAGATCAGGGCACGGAAAGTACCGATAGTCATGCGCTTCTTCTTTTGAGCGCATTGACCGGGTTTCGTTTTTGTCAGCGTCATACAGGCGGGTCTCTTGCTTGATGCTGCCACCATCTTCCAGAATTGCGATTTGACGCCTAGATTCAAAATCAATAGCTGCTTGCATAAAACGCAAGGAATTCATATTCTTAATCTCGCATCGGGTTCCCAGATGGTCGAAATCTTGCGAGGCTTGGTAGCGCTCGTAATCGCCGGGGCGACATACGGAGACATTCACATCGGCCCGAAGGCTTCCGTTTTGCATATTGCCGTCACAAGTGCCTAGATATTGCATAATCTGGCGCAGTTTGGTGACATAGGCCGCTGCTTCTTCAGGGCCTCTGATGTCGGGGCGGCTGACGATCTCCATCAAAGCCACGCCTGTACGGTTGAGATCTACAAATGAGTTGTTGGGATCCATATCATGCACGGATTTGCCTGCGTCTTGCTCTAGGTGAATGCGCTCAATGCGCACCATGCGGGCTGTGCCGTCGCCCATTTCAACGAAAACCTCACCTTCGCCGACAATTGGATGGTACAATTGACTTATCTGATAGCCTTGCGGCAAATCGGGGTAGAAATAGTTTTTGCGATCAAAGGCTGAAAACTTGTTGATCTCGGCTTTCAAGCCAAGCCCTGTGCGCACTGCCTGGGCCACACATTCTTGATTTATGACTGGCAACATACCGGGCATTCCAGCATCCACAAATGCTACATTAGAATTGGGTTCGGCTCCAAAGGTGGTGGAGGCTCCAGAGAACAGCTTTGCATTAGTGCTAACTTGGGCGTGAACTTCTAGCCCAATCACCAGCTCCCAGTCATATTTTGCCCCAGAAACGATCTTGGGTTTGGGTGTCTGAAAGGTATGTTCCAGCATAATAATGCCCCGATTATTCAATGTGTTTGGATGCGTTCTAAGGCGAACTGACAAAAGGAACAAGATGTGCCTTTGGCATAGCGCATCTTTTGACTTGTTGTATGCTAAATTTTTATGCGTCCAGCAAGCGTGACACCATTTCTCGGGTATCACGCGACAGTTTTGGCTTAGCCAAAACTAGTTGCAGCGCCACCTTCATCATATTTTGACGTTTTGCGTCATACCGCCTCCATGTTTCAAACACAGTTGTCATCCGTGCGCAAAGCTGGGGGTTTAGGTCATCCAAAGCTATTAGCTGATCGGCCACCAAAGCATAGGCAGAGCCATCTGGCTGGTGAAAGGCTGCAGGGTTCATTGCCAAGGCGCCGATCAACGATCTAAACCGGTTTGGATTTTTTAGTGTAAAATCAGGGTGGTCTAGCAAAGATTCAGTTATTTTAACTGCGTGTGCAGGATCGCAGTTGGAGACTTGCAGACTGAACCATTTATCAATTACCAGACGTTCGTGGCGCCATTGAGAATAGAACTTTTGCACCGCTTTCTGGCCCTTGCCAGAGCGAACGAGGTTGGACAGAGCCGGCATTTGCATGGTCATATTGTTGGCGGTGCTAAATTGCTCGACGGCCAAAGCCGCTCCGTCCACCAGACTGATATAGCGCAGGGCAAGGTTCGCCAAAGCACGATGACCGCAACTTACCGCATCTGTCGTAAAGGGACCTTTGACGGTGTGACTTTTATAGATCTTCTGCAACAGGTCTTTGCCGGAAGTTGCCACGTGCCTCGAAAGCTTTTCATGCGCGTGATAAATTGCAACTGGATCGGGAGTAAGGCCAAGCTCAACTAAAGCCTGCGCAATTTCGTCTTGTTTAGGCAGGGCACAACAAATTGCGCGAAAGGCGGGATCTAAGGTCTCATTTCCTAGTACTAGAAGCAAGGCCTCCGTATAACTTTTATCTGGGTTGGCGCCATTGCTCACCATATTAATAATTACCGCTCGACCCAAATGGTGGCTGGCTTCATAGCGGTTAAACATATCTGTGTCATGGGCTAGTAATATAAGACTTTCTTCTTGTGATATGCTGCGTTGTAATATGACCGGAGCGGAAAACCCGCGCAATAGTGAGGGAATTGGGCGTGAGCGTAGCCCTGTAAACGTGAAGCTTTGTGTTTCATCAGTTAGGATTAAAACTTGAGTTGGAATGCATTCTGAGCCGTCAGGGTTTAGCAAACCCATTGCCACGGGGATCACCATGGGCTGTTTGTCCGCTTGCCCCGGGGTAGCTGGCGTTGATTGACTCAGCCTTAGTGTATATGAGCCACCGGAAAAACTATCTTCTACTTTAATTCTGGGGGTTCCAGCTTGGCTGTACCAGAGTTTAAATTGGCTGAAGTCTTGGCCAGTAGTGTCTTCGAAGACCTTTAACCAATCTTCAATGGTGCAGGCCTCACCGTCGTGGCGATCAAAATAAAGATTAAGCGCATTTCTATATGCGTCATCCCCTACTAGTAACTTTAGCATGCGGATTAGTTCGGCGCCTTTTTCATAGATTGTTGCAGTATAAAAATTGTTAATTTCAATAAAACTCTCGGGGCGCACTGGATGGGCCAGTGGGCCGTTATCTTCCCGAAATTGTCGGCTGCGCAGGGCTGCGACATCCTCAATTCGGCGTACATCCGCACCGCGAACATCTGCACTAAATTGCTGGTCGCGAAATACTGTGAGGCCTTCTTTTAGGCTTAATTGAAACCAATCACGACAGGTAATTCGGTTACCAGTCCAATTGTGGAAATACTCATGGGCGATAATCGATTCAATGCGTTCAAAATTCGCATCCATTACCGTTTCCGCGCTGGCCAATACTGCGGAGGAGTTGAAAATATTGAGTCCTTTGTTCTCCATAGCCCCCATATTAAAATCATCTACCGCCACGATGTTGAAAACACTTAAGTCATATTCGCGGCCATAGGTTTGTTCGTCCCAAGTCATGCTGGTTTTCAGTGCCTGCATAGCAAATGCGCATTTGTCTTGGTCACCGTCTCGGACGTAAATGTTCAGATCTACAGCTTTACCAGAGGCGGTGGTAAAATGATCTGAAAACACTTCAAACTCTCCACCCACTAATGCGAACAAGTAAGCTGGTTTGGGCCATGGGTCCCGCCAACGGTTAGTGTCTCCGTCACGGCGCAAGTGCTCACCGTTGGATAGGGTGCAGGGAAGATCGCTGTGAATAGTAACATCAAAGGGAGCCATCACATCTGGGCGATCGGGGTAATATGTGATGCGACGAAAGCCTTCGGCCTCGCATTGAGTGCAAAACATGCCATTTGACATATATAGACCCGACAGTGATGTGTTTGCGCTTGGATCGATTTCGACCTCACTCTGCCAAATAAATGGCAGATTTGGCACATCACAAGTTAGGCCAGAATGTGAAACTTTTGGGCTGACTGCTACGCCATTTATATAGGATGATAATAGTGTGAGGCCTTCGCCATGTAGGAAGAATTTGGTGACTGGGCTGTCTGGATTTTTACGAAACTTCACAGTTGAGCGGACCCTGGTGGCTGTTGGGTGCAAGGTGAACTCAAGTGCCACATGGTCAACCAAAAAAGCAGGTGGTTGGTAATCGGCAAGGTAAATTGTTTGCGTGTCTGTAGATGTCATCGTTGTGATCCTTCACTATTCATTATTTTTCTATAGCGTCTTGCGCGGACTTGTAACAACCACTGGTAGAAATTTATGGGCCCCAAATGGACCTTGTCCACAAAAAGAAAAATGGCACGAAACAGTTACTAGTTTTTCTTGCCTCTAGCGCTTTTGACGGCTAGTCAGAAACAGTATATTTTAAATTTTTAAAGATCATCAAAGCCTGGAGCGTAAAAATATGCCTCAACATATTAAAATTTCTGGATTATCTGTGGATCAGGAGCTATTCGATTTCATCGAAAATAATGCTTTGAGTGGGTTAAATGTGACCTCAGATCAATTTTGGAGTGGCTTGGCCGAAATGGCGCATGAGCTTGGACCAAAAAACCGGGCTTTACTGGCGCATCGTGAAGATCTCCAAGAGAAAATTGATAACTGGCATATAACATTTCGTGGCCAGGATCATGACGCACAAGCCTATCAGGAGTTTTTGACAGAGATTGGCTACTTAGTACCTGAGCCTTCAGAATTTATAATCACCACTCAAAACGTGGACCCGGAAATTGCCTCGATTCCTGGGCCACAGCTTGTAGTGCCAATTATGAACGCTCGCTATGCTTTAAATGCCGCCAATGCCCGTTGGGGTAGCCTTTATGATGCACTTTATGGCACGAATGCTATTGGCGATTTACCTCATGGGCTAGGTTATAATGTTGCGCGTGGCGCGCGGGTGATTAAGTGGGCCAAAGCCTATTTAGATCAAGCTGTCCCATTGCTCCAAGGTTCTCACGCGGATGTTGTTGGTTACAAAGTCGTGGGGGATGCGTTAGTGCCGGCTTTGGCAGATGTTGGCCAATATGTAGGTATGAATCAAAATGAGGAGGGTGATCTGCTTGAGGTGATCTTGCAAAAAAATGGCCTGCACATTGCTATTCAAATTAATTCTAATGGAAATATTGGTAGTGGTGACAAAGCCTATGTTGATGACATTTTTTTAGAAAGTGCAGTATCGGCAATTATGGATTGTGAAGATTCTGTTGCCGCAGTTGATGCACCAGATAAAGTACTGGCTTATGCTAACTGGTTGGGTCTCATGCGTGGTGATCTGCGCGAGAACGTAAGCAAGGGTGGTACTTCCTTTGACCGCGTGTTGAATGAAGATCGTTTCTATCTGCATGGTGGCAAAACGTTTGCCTTAAAGGGGCGGGCTTTGATGCTTGTGCGAAATGTAGGGCATTTGATGACCAACCCCGCAATCACTGACCGTTATGGCTACGAAATTGGTGAGGGTCTTCTGGATGCTATGTGCACCACGATGATCGCAATGCATGATTTGAACCGGGCTGGCGGCAACTCAGTGCACGGTTCTGTATACGTGGTGAAGCCCAAAATGCACGGTCCGGACGAAGTGGCTTTCGCTGATGAGATTTTTACCATGGTTGAGCGTATTCTATGCCTACCGCAAAATACTGTTAAACTAGGTATTATGGACGAAGAACGTCGAACAAGCGTAAATCTCAAAGCCTGTATTCTGGCTGCACAAGCGCGGGTGGCCTTCATTAACACGGGATTTCTGGACCGCACTGGTGACGAGATCCATACCTCTATGGAAGCAGGCCCAATGATTCCAAAAGGCCAAATGAAAATGACCCCTTGGATCAACGCATATGAAGATCGTAATGTTGATATAGGTCTTGCTTGCGGATTGCAGGGCAAGGCGCAGATAGGCAAAGGCATGTGGGCCATGCCAGATTTAATGGAAGATATGTTGGCGCAAAAAATAAGTCACCCAAAATCAGGTGCCACCTGCGCTTGGGTGCCCAGCCCAACTGCGGCCACCCTGCATGCAACGCATTATCATCAAGTTGATGTGATGGCTGTGCAAAATGATTTAAAAGCCAAAGGCCCACGGTGGGGTCTGGATGAGCTGCTGACTATTCCTTTGGCAGTTGGAGCCAATTGGTCGCCAGATGAGCTTAAACAAGAAATTCAAAACAATGCGCAGGGTATTCTTGGTTACGTTGTGCGCTGGGTTGATAGTGGTGTGGGCTGTTCAAAAGTGCCAGATATCCACAATGTTGGGTTGATGGAAGACCGAGCTACTTGCCGAATTTCATCACAAGCTTTGGCTAATTGGTTGCATCATGATGTGGTTGACCGTGAAACCGTAATGGCCGCTATGAAAAAAATGGCGGCCGTGGTGGATGGGCAAAATGCCGGTGACGTTACCTACAAACCCATGGCCCCAAGTTTTGAAGGTGTAGCTTTTAAAGCAGCTTGTGATTTGGTGTTTGAGGGGCGGGTTCAGCCCTCAGGCTATACTGAGCCAGTTTTGCATCGGCGTAGGCAAGAAACAAAGGCCGCTTAAGTTTGGATTTTAACAATTGACCATAAACCGCTTGCTGGACTAGTAGGCCCTTTTTAATAAGAGAAAATATGTCTGATATATCCCTTCGCAAAGCTAAAAAAGTAATTAGTACTGCATTGTTAAAAGGCAAAGAGCTAGGGCTCAAGCCTTTGTCTGTAGTGGTAGTTGATGCGGGAGGCCATGTCATTGCCTTCGAGCGTGAAGATCGGGCGGCACCAGGCCGTTTCGCAATTGCCCACGGTAAAGCTTATGGCAGCGTGATGCTGGGTATGGCGGGCACGGCGCAAATGGCGCGTGCCGAGCAGCAGGCCTATTTTATGGACGCCGTAAATGGCCTTTTTGGTGGCAAGGTAATACCGGTTCCGGGTGGCGTTTTGGTCCGTGACCAAAAAGGTGGTGTCATTGGGGCTGTTGGCGTCACAGGTGACAGTTCCGATAATGATTTGATCGCAGCCTTGGCTGGAATAGAAGCTTCAGGCTTTATTGGTGACGGGTAAACTACCGCTGGTAGTTTAATAGTTTAGGCTCCCAGCGCTAATAAAACGTTGGTGGCCTTTGCATTTTTTGTTATTTGGGGCTGGTAGGCTTGGCAACTGCAGCCTATGTTTCACATGAGTTCAAAATCTTAGGTGTAAACATGTCGCTTCCCGTGGTTGGTATCATCGGCAATACCCATTTGATCAATTCCGAATATTTGGTGCACGGGGCTGGAGAGATGAACGCTTGGGCTGTCCGTGATATTTGTGACGCTCTGCCAGTTATTATACCGGCAGATTCTTTGCTTGCTCCCGTGGCCGACCTAATGGAGACTTGTGATGGCTTTGTTTTTACCGGTGGACGGCCCAACGTGCACCCGAAAGAGTACGGTGAGACCCTCACTGATAGCCATGGGGACACGGATGAAGCTCGCGATGCTTTGGCTTTGCCTTTGATCCGAGCCTTGGTTTCACGCGGTCAGCCTTACTTGGCAATTTGTAGGGGTTTTCAGGAAATGAATGTGGCGATGGGTGGGAGCCTTTATCCTGAAATTCGAGATCTACCGGGCCGCGGCAATCATCGCATGCCGCCTGATGGGACATTGGCAGAGAAATTTGCCCTCCGTCATGATGTCACCCTTACACCTGGCGGCGTATTTTCAAAGTTGTTTGGTGCCGATGTGGTGCGGACAAATACCTTGCACGGGCAGGGGATCAAGCAGCCAGGCCAGCGCATTATAGTGGATGGTCGCGCTTCCGACGGCACGCCGGAAGCTATCTATGTGCAAGACGCAAAAGGTTTTGGGCTTGGTGTGCAATGGCACCCAGAATATCGAGCGACTGAAGACCCGGTATCGCGTCCATTGTTTGGAGCATTTGGCACAGCCATTCGCGCATGGGTCCGCGCCAAATAAAACTAGGTTTACGGTTGCCCACCAGAGATTTCTAAAGCTTGACCATCGTAGCTGTCTGACCCAGGTGTACACATCCATAGTGCGGCAGAAGCTACTTCATCTACAGTGATCAACCGGCCATGGGGATTAAGGGCCACCATTAAAGCCCTAGCATCGTCATGGGACATCTGTGTGCGTTCCGAGATGCTTTCTGTATTGCGAGCAATGATGTCTGTATCCACATATCCTGGACAGAGGGCATTAAAGGTCACAGGCATTTTTGCATGATCTGCAGATAGCGCTCTGATCATTCCAATAACTCCATGCTTTGAAGCGCTATAGGCATGCGCGCCTTTTAGGCCGCGCACCCCAGCGATGGAGGAAATAGCAATTACCCGCCCCCAGTCTTTAATCGGCATATGGCGTAGAGATTCTCTGATTGTGAGATAGGCCCCATCAAGATTGATCGCCATTATTTTGCGCCAAAAATTGAAACTGGAACTATGGATATTTTGGCCCTCCGCAATACCCGCATTTGCTACACAAATGTCTATGCTACCAAGTTTATTGGTGATGTGTTGCATGCCGTTTATAACTGAAATCTCTTCTGAAACATCCATCTTAACGGATAAACCGCCAAAAGGCTCGCACACCGCCTCCAGTACACCTAACCGGCGCCCAGTGATGGCCACTTTGCAGCCATGGGCTGCTAGCTCGCGCGCAATCGCTAATCCAATGCCAGTGCCGCCGCCAGTTACGACTGCATTTTTTCCTGTGAGTAACATAAGTATTCCTCTTAATAGTGGTATACGAAGATATACTCACGTTTTGCGGCGAAACGCCACGGAAGATCAGTTGCGCAATATTATTGCGCGCGTTACGCATTTGTAAATCGGAACAATTCTAAGACGGTGAAAAACCGCGTCAGCAAAGGACGAAAATTATGAAAATTGGGGCTCTCAAAGAAATTTTTGCTGGTGAGCGACGCGTCGCACTCACCCCGGAAAGTGCCATACAGCTGCAAAAGCTAGGGCACGTTTGCATGGTTGAGAGGGGTGCGGGTATCTCTGCAGGCTTTAGCGATGCCCATTATAAAGCTGCGGGTGTTATTATTGCGGCCACGGCTGCTGCGCTTACGAAAGCCAGCGATATAATAGTCAAAGTTCAACCCCCCAGTGCGGCAGAAATAAAGCGGATATCTGCATCTAAGACACTGATTTCTTTTTTCTACCCTAGCGCAAACCAAACTTTGATGGAGTTGGCTCAATCTAAAGGGGTAAGTGTCATTGCCATGGATATGGTGCCGCGAATTAGCCGTGCGCAGAAAATGGACGCTTTGTCGTCTATGGCCAATATAGCAGGCTATCGTGCGGTTATTGAAGCTAGCAACAATTTTGGACGTTTTTTTACGGGTCAAGTAACTGCTGCGGGCAAAGTGCCTCCAGCTAAAGTTTTAGTTGTGGGTGCTGGCGTTGCTGGACTTGCAGCTATTGGAACATCTACGTCGCTTGGAGCGATCACGTATGCCTATGACGTTCGGCCAGAGGTTGCTGAGCAAGTTGAATCCATGGGTGCTGAATTTGTATTTTTAGATTTTTCGGATGAACAGGCTGATGGTGCAGAAACCGGTGGTTATGCGCCGGTGTCATCTCCTGAGTTTGCCGCAGCACAGCTTGCCAAATTCCGCGAAATTTGCTCAGATATGGATATTGTAATTACAACTGCCTTAATCCCAAACAGAGAAGCGCCTGAGCTGTGGACATCTGATATGGTCGCAAGCATGAAACCAGGCTCAGTTATTATCGACCTAGCAGCTGAGAAGGGAGGCAACTGTAAGCTAACTGTGATGGATGAGCGGATCGTAACAGATAATGGCGTTATAATTATTGGCTACACAGATTTTCCAAGTAGAATGGCTGCACAGGCAAGTACGCTCTACTCTAACAATATTCGCCATATGGTTGCAGATCTTACCCCGGCTAAAGATGGGTTAATAGTGCACGACATGGAAGATGATGTGATCCGTGGGGCAACAATTACCTACGGAAGTGAGATAACCTTCCCGCCACCACCGCCAAAAATACAGGCGATTGCTGCCAAGCCAAAAAAGACAACATCCATCTTAACACCTCAAGAGCTAATGGTAAATGAAGCCTTAGCGTACAAAAAAACTACACGTCAGCAATACGGGCTGTTAGTGGTTGGCGGCATGCTGATGCTTCTGCTAGGGGCTTATGCGCCGGCAAGTTTTATGCAGCACTTAATTGTTTTTGCCCTGTCCTGTTTTATTGGGTTCCAAGTTATTTGGGGCGTGGCGCATGCGCTGCACACGCCGCTGATGGCCATCACGAATGCTATTTCTGGTATTGTTGTGGTGGGAGCCTTATTACAGATTGGTTCCAGTAATATCATAGTATGGCTACTGGCTAGCCTTTCGGTTTTGATAGCTACAATCAACATAGTTGGTGGGTTTATGGTAACGCGCCGTATGCTTGCTATGTTCCAGAAATCTTAAGGCGGAGGATTAGATAATGCTTTCAACAGGTATCACATCTGCCGCTTATATTGCGGCTGCCATATTGTTTATTTTGTCCCTTGGGGGCCTATCCAACCAAGAAAGTGCCAAACGTGCAGTTTGGTATGGGATTGTTGGTATGGGATTGGCGATGTTTGCCACTGTGTTTGGGCCGGGTGTAGGTCATTACATTCTGATTACCTTGATGGTGGTCATTGGTGCCTATCTTGGTATGCTTGTGGCCCGCCGGGTTGAAATGACAGAAATGCCACAGCTTGTCGCAGCCTTGCACAGCTTTGTCGGACTAGCCGCTGTTTTTATCGGCCTAAATGCTGACTTTGAATTAGCTAACGTGCAACAGCTGTTAGCTTCCGGTGGTAATACGGACATGCTAACCGGCTTTGGTAAGAAGTTAGCAAACAAAGATGCAGTTGAAATTGCTATTTTAAAGATTGAGGTCTTTTTAGGCGTTTTCATTGGTGGTGTTACATTTACTGGATCAGTGGTCGCCTTTGGCAAATTAGCTGGTAAATTGAGCGGCACTCCGTTCAAACTACCTGGCGGCCACGCTCTAAATGCAATGGCACTTATAGGCAGTATCGCGTTGATGGTATTATACGCTGGCGGCGCCGGGGTTTGGACCATGATAGCGGTTATGGTTATTGCGGGTTTTATTGGGTGGCACTTAATCATGGGTATTGGTGGGGCTGATATGCCGGTGGTGGTGTCGATGCTCAACTCCTATTCTGGCTGGGCGGCAGCTGCTATTGGCTTCACATTGGGTAACGACCTTTTGATTGTTGTAGGAGCGCTCGTTGGCTCTTCCGGGGCAATCCTAAGTTATATAATGTGTAAGGCCATGAACCGTAACTTTGTGTCTGTTATATTGGGTGGTTTTGGTGGTTCAAAAGGTCCACAGATGGCTGTTGAAGGTGAACAAATAGCAATTGAAGCAGATGGTGTGGCGGTGGTTTTGAACGAGGCTGATAGTGTGGTTATAATACCAGGCTACGGTATGGCAGTAGCGCAGGCTCAACAATCAGTATCAGAGTTGGTGCGCAAGCTGCGAGCCCAGGGCAAGCAAGTACGCTTTGCAATCCACCCAGTTGCTGGTCGTTTGCCGGGTCACATGAATGTTCTACTAGCCGAAGCGCGGGTGCCTTATGATATTGTTATGGAAATGGACGAAATCAATGATGATTTTCCACAAACAGACGTAGCGATAGTGATTGGATCTAATGATATTGTTAATCCTGCTGCCCAAGAGGACCCAAACAGCCCCATTGCAGGGATGCCAGTTTTAGAGTGTTGGAAAGCAAAACACGTGTTTGTATCAAAGAGGGGGCAAGGTACTGGATACTCTGGGATTGAAAACCCACTTTTTTTTAAGGAAAACACACGAATGTTTTATGGTGATGCCAAGACGTCACTTGATAAACTTTTGCCAATGATTGATTAATTCGAGATTATTTCATGAAAAACTTTACCATAGGACATGGCGGCCAGCTATTTCCTAGAGGAGAGCGAAATGTCAGATATGCATGATCATCCACTGCGTTTTAAAGCAACAAATGAATTACATGCCAGGCCTTTTCCAATTGTATCTGCCTCAGCCAGAGCAGCGTTTTTTGCTTATGGCAACTCAGATGGTAGTCTGAAAAGGAGTAATTCTTCTGATTGGGATCACCTAATTCAACTGCTTGATAGGTTTGGAGCACCACATCCCGCCCCAAATGCAACTCATTATTTTGGAAAACTGGGCCAAGCCTGGATTAAGTGGGAGTGCCATACAGAGTTTACCACTTATACAGCAATCATTGATAGCTTGGGGAAAGTTGCGTTTGATGGAACTGAATTTAATGTTTTTCCAGCTGATTGGTTAGCTTCGACACCGGGCGTGCGGCTAACTTCTGCTGCTATTCGTATTGAGAGTACGGCTTCAACCAAAACTATAGAACGACATCTTAAATCTCATTTTGTTGCTGAAAGTTTGGCCGTCAGTAGAGTTTTGGACTCTGCTGCGGTGATCGCAGGTGATTACAGGATTGATGTCCATGGAAATCTCAGATTCTCGGTGTTTGTTGCCCCAACTACTGGCCGTAATCGGATTGGTAGAATAGTTCAAAGGCTGAATGAGATTGAAGTTTATAAGGCTATGTCGATGCTTGGCCTTTTCCAGGCTCGAGAACTTTCATCTAAGTTAAGCGTTGTTGACCAAAGTATGTCAGAACTGGTGGCGGCTTTGAGTAATGAAAATGTTTCAGCAGAAGCTAATCTGGATGCGCTTTTAGAAATGTCGGCAGA
>JAVLEV010000013.1:0-4519 GCA_031920365.1 Planktomarina sp.
GTAGCTGCGGTCGATTTTAAATAAACAGCTCGGGCTGGCTATGTTATTCATGGCTGGCCCAAGTTATTTTTGTGGGTTAATAAAAGAAATTGCTTTTTTATGATAAGTTGGTAACTAATTTTCACTAGGGGCAATCAAAATGGCTGAAGAAAAAAATGATGCAAATAGTGAAGGTGAAAACTTAACTGGGTTACCCAGTGATAAGGGCGATGTCGGCGCTGAAGAAATAACTGAGGCCGATCGTCACAAATTAGACAGTGATTTCGCCTTTAAACTTGTGGACACCCTAATCGGGTTCAACAAGCAGGAAATTACGAGTACTGAATTACCACTTAAATTTTTTACTTTAGAAGAGGTATCTTGCTTTTCTATGTTTGCCCAAGCTGCTCCCATTATTCCGATACCATCAATTTACCCTGAGAGTGGCTTTCTCTTCTTTAAGGGAGTTCCGGTGCCAAAGGGCGCCAATCTTACAACCTCTGGGCTGGCGGAACTTGAACTAGCTTTAAGTACCAGCACTAATATTGGTACTGGAGATTTAAATTTGGCAGATTTAGCCCCTGATATGATTAACTCATATCAAATTGCCGCAAAAATTTATAATGATAGAGTGGACAAAATGAGGACCTCCTATTTTGCAACTGTAAAAGATGCAAAGTCACAGGTCATTGAAGTCTCTGCAGCTGTAGTTTGTGCCTTTGTGATAATTATCATCCTTGCCCGGCTCTTATAAAGCCACCCCGCTCAATCAGCTGCGACTAGTAAAACTGGCAAGGCTTGATAAGCAAAAAAGCGAGAGTATGAATGGCCAGTCATAAAGTTTACAGACCAGTACATTTTTGAATTCATAATATTTTTATTACTGGTCCAATATGCTTCTGGTGATATATTCGGAAAATACTTGGAATTTATTTTGGGTGGTGGGCACGCATCACAGACAAGGCCCTCTAATTCGGTGCGAGTTGGTAGGCGCCAATCGCCTCCAAGCTGTCTCTTTGCTTCTTTAATAGCATAGTCAATTTGACTATGATTAAGTTTAACAACTTCACCCGTACACGAAGTGTAAGCGGGATCCCATGCCTGGCCCACGGAGCAACGCAGCCAGATGATACCAGAGCTTAAATCTCTTACTGTGTGTTTTGTGGCAATAAATTGTGCCGAAGCCGAACTCGCCATAACAAACGTAAGTGTAACAAGGCCAATGAGGTATCTGTACATTGTTCTGCTTCCTAGAACGGGGTGGTAGTGAAGATTAAGGTACTATTTTTTTATCAAACTTATATAGAATGGTACAAATCTTGTATATAACGTTCTGAAAAGAGGAGTATCTAACATGGATATAGCAGCATTACTTGGGTTTATCGGTGCTGTTGGCATGATCTTGGGTGCCATGATTGCGGGTGGTGGAATTGCACCATTCATTGATAGCCAATCAGTTTTAATTGTTTTTGGCGGAAGTTTCTTCGCAGTTATGTACTCAGCGCCGATGGCTACATTTCTTGCTAGCTTCAAGGCCATGGGAAAGTGTTTCAAGCCTGGAATGCCCAAACTTGATGAGACAGTTGAGCGGATGGTCGAACTTGCTGGGATGGCACGTAAAGACGGTATGATGGCCCTAGAGGGCCAGCCAACGCCAGATAAATTCTTTGAAAAAGGTATGCAAATGCTGGTTGATGGCGCCGATGAGCAGAAACTGATAAAACAAATGAACGCTGAGATTGGGTCGATGCAGGTCCGACATGCAGCGACTACCGGCTGCGTTAATAGCTGGGTAGACCTAGCCCCCGCGATGGGCATGATTGGGACCTTGATTGGTCTTGTTCTCATGCTGGGCAATATGGGCGACCCAAAGTCTATTGGCCCAGCGATGGCGGTTGCCTTGTTAACCACTCTCTATGGTGCTTTTGTCGCTAACGTCATGTTTATGCCAATGGTAAAAAAGCTTGAGGGTTACACCGAATATGAAGTCAACTATCGCAAGGTTGTTTTAGAGGGATTGCGTGGTATCGCACGAAGCGACAGCCCGCGTAATATTCAAGATCAAATGGCTGCTACTTTGCCGCCCAAGCTGCAAGCTAAATTCGAAATTGCGGCATAATTAAGGGTATAGTGACTTATCATGGCTGAAGACGCATTACAGGAAGAAGAACAAGAAGAGCAGGAGTGCCCGAAGTGCCCTCCTGTTGGTGCCCCCGCTTGGATGGCAACCTTTGCGGACATGGCCACGCTTCTAATGGCTTTTTTCGTTCTAATTCTTTCTTTTGCAGAATTTAACGTACCAAAATATAAGCAAATATCTGGCTCACTGAAGGAGTCGTTTGGAGTTCAGAAAGTTGTTCCAGTAGTGGAACAGCCTAAGGGTACTACAGTCATTTCCTTGAATTTTAGTCCGAACCCGACCCCCGCTGTTACGAAAACTCTTCGCCAGCAAACCACTGAATTACAGAAGCCAGAACTCGAGCTAAAAACTAAAACTGAAGATTCCCCAGACGGGGGAGAATTAGACAAAAAGAAAGTATCTGATTTTGATGGTCCGGGTGGCGGAAATGAGGCTTCACTAGATGCCACTGAGCTCGCGCAGCAACTGAAGAAAGCCATCGATAGTGGTGAGGTGATGGTCGAGACCCTTGGCGAAAATGTTGTGATTAATTTTCCTAAAGAGCAGATGGACCAAGAAGAAATTAAGAGTATGATCAAAGATACAATGGCAGCATTGTCTGAGGCGCGTGAGGCGACTGGAGCATCTGAGAGTGAAGTTTTGTTTGGGGGATTGGAGGCTGAACTACTAGAGTTAGCCGCGTCGTTGGACGAAAGTTTCCCACAAGATGGCAGTAACCAAGGCGGATCTTCTGAGCAAAAAAATGAGAAACTTCAAAATGCATCTCAAGCAACCGATGAGTTGACTGTCGCGCTGCAAGAGCAGATTGACCAAGGCCTTATCGAGATTGAGCAACGTGAGGGTAGCGTCTTTATATCTGTTGGTGCTGGCGGGGCATTTCCTTCGGGAACGGCTGACTTAACAATTGAGGCTCAGGATATCTTAGATCGTATTGCGCTCGCTGCCATGAGCCCTGATAGCAAAATTACCGTGACAGGGCACACAGATGACGTTCCAATTTCCAGTGGTAAGTTTAGGGATAATTGGGATTTGGCTGCTGGACGAGCCGCAAGCGTAGTGCAAGCGATAGAAGAAACTGGATTAGTTTCTGGTGACCGTATGTCGGCTGTCAGTAAGGGTGAAACAGACCCTCTGGCAGATAACGTGACTGCCGATGGCCGTGAGGAAAATCGGCGAATTGAAATTGAAATTACTTACTAGACTAATTTCCTGTACAGTTAGTTGTTAAATTATAAGAGGTGCTGTGATGAGCGAAGCTATCAGTAACGATTATGTAAGTATGATAAGCAACACGGGATCGGGGTATAATATTCCCGTTATCGTAGATGCTATAGTCGACGCTGCAATCGCTCCAATGAAAGAGATTGTCACAGGAAAAAAAGAAAAAGCTGACGCCATGGTCTCAGGAATGGCGCTCTTGAAGGCCACCGCGAAGATAAGTCAGACTAACGTCAATTCCCTGAGCGGAATTTCTCATCACACTGTAAGTAACAAACCAAACTCAAATTTTATGTCATCGATCATCACTGATGCGTCAAAAATTACGGCTGGCACTCACACGATAAGTGACTTGGATATAGCAAAGCCTATGGTTTTCAAGATTGATGGTGTTGGCGCATCAAGTGCGTCGGTAGCAAACCAGACCATTACTATAAATTTTGGAGCAAATACTACTTCTAACTCTTTTTCATCGCAGACGCATACAACCTCAATTAGTTTTAACAGTGATACCGTGGCGTCTGCCGTAAAATTAATTGATGATGTGGCTGGTTTAAATGCTGAAATAGTTCAGACCGGTACGGACAGTACCGTTAATTCAATTTTGATTACTAGTGATACGGGGCTTACTAACGGCTTTACTATGGTCTCATCTACTTACTCCAGTGCTGCAACCACGGCGTGGGATACGAGAGCTCGTAGTAATTATACAATAACTCAAGCGGCTGAAAATGCTGTATTTAAAGTTAATGATGTAGATTTTGCGCGTGAAAGTAATACCGTCAGCGACGTTATTCCAGGGCTAGAAGTTAAGCTACTTGCCGATAATACTGCTACGGTTCAATCTATATCTGTATCCAAATCACGGACTAATATTCAAGCAACAGTTGAAGCGCTTGTCGCAGAATTAAACGCCTATAAAAAAGATTTAGACGCACTCGGGTTTGTTGATACAGAAGGTGAAGAGGATGGCGATTTGGCTCAAAGCTCGTACTTAAGTGGTGCCAAAACAAAATTCAGGAATTTTATGGCATCACCTATTTTAGGGTATGGCGACGAATCTATCTTCTTTGTAGAATTTGGTGTTAAGACGCAGAAGGATGGGACTTATGGGTTCGACAAGATAGCTTTTGATCGAACATATAGGCAGGCGCCAGAAAAGTTTGACGCCGTGACGCAAGA
>JAVLEV010000013.1:4619-7170 GCA_031920365.1 Planktomarina sp.
TTTATGTGGCCAGAAGCGCTAAAACAAAATTGTTTAACTTCTTTGGTGACGCGCTCGCTGTTAATGGAAGTCATGATGTAATTACCAATATGTATAAAACTAGGAGCAGTGATCTCGACACAAAACTTGACAAAATTGATCAGAGAGAAGCACTCCTCCAAAGTAGATATACAAAACAGTTTGGCGCAATGGAGAAAGTAGTTAGCTCTCAGAAATCTTCAGCAGAATATATCACTCAATTAGTAGACGGGTGGAGCAATTCTTAAGTTGCCTTAAAGGCCATACTTTTTGATTTTTTCGATTAATGTGGTTCTCTGTAGGTGCAAGTCTCTTGCGGCTTCGCTAGTATTATTAGCGTTTCGCTCAAGAGCCTTTTCTATAAGCACAATTTCAATGTCTCTCAGAAGTCTTCTAATATCAACACTATTGGCACTATCGAATATTCTTGCAAAATCACTGGGTGTTGGAGGAGTTTGCGTGATGACCTCATGCGCCCGAACTGCCCCCCCAAGAGAATCTAGGGTATCCCAAATTGCTTCTGCACTCTCGAGGCCATCAAAGAATGAGTTCTGATCGAAGCCTAGAAGTGTTTTTGTGACATTATCGTGGTTAATTTCTTGCCCTGGAAAGAAAACTTTTGCACGTTCAATTATATTTTTTAATTCCCTTATGTTGCCTGGCCAGTCATATTTTTGAAGTGCATCTAAGCCACTTTTACAAAAATGTATTGCTGGTGCGTTGGAAACACCTTTAGAGGTTTTTTCAAGGAGGTGGGCCACTATTTCTGGAATATCATCCAAACGTTCTTTTAAAGTTGGGACCTGTATTGGAAATACATTTAACCGGAATAGTAAATCTTCACGAAATTTATTTTGAGACACAAGTTCACTTAGGTCTTTGTGAGTTGCACAGACAATTCTAACATCCAATTGGATATCTGTCCTACCGCCAACCCTCGTTACACACGAGTTCTCTAATACTCGAAGTAATTTGGATTGGAGATCTAAGTTCATGTCACCAATTTCATCAAGGAATAGGGTGCCTCTATCAGCCTGCTCAAACTTCCCTAATGTAGTTTTCAGAGCACCAGTAAATGCACCTTTCTCATACCCAAATAGCTCGGCTTCCATTAAGTCACGTGGTATTGCGGCACAATTAACTGCCACAAACTTGCCTTTTCGTCTGCTCGATTGATGCAGGCTTTCGGCTACAAGCTCTTTGCCCACTCCTGTTTGGCCTTTAATGATAACTGCGGAGCCCGACGGTGCAACCATAGATATCATTTTCTTGAGGCGAGTAGCCGCCTCAGAGTTCCCAACCAACTTAGAATTCATTATCGTCATTAAAATCACACCACTGACTAGTGTGAGACAGAATCATTTATTATGTGACATGTCCACAGCGCTTAAGTACTTTATTCATTAATGCGACTCAGATATCGTTTTATGGGAATCATTTTGGAATTTTTGTAACTTCGAAGGAAATTAATAATTGAAACGATTTTTAGCGTCGCTTGCATCTGCTAAATTTTTGCCATCAATGCTTCCAAAAAAACAGAAAGTAGTACTTCCGGAGTATGATTTAACAAGATTCGACGAGCAAGACATAATCTTGGAGAGTGAAGCACAAATCCAAGAGTTTTTGCCAGATATATTGGGTCAGGCACTTGCGCGCACTTGGATAGATAAGAGATTTCTAGATGCATTCTACGATCAACCGAAAGAAATTCTAGAAAGGGCAGGGGTATTTCTACCTAAATCTATTTCTGTTGAGTTTATAAAAAAAGATAAGGAGAGACCAAAAGTGGTAGTATATCAGCGTACTGGGTCTAAAAGTACGAGGCTGTTAGAATTGAAGCTGGTTATGGTAGCTGCAACATGATGCGCATAATATTAACATTTATCTCCATAGTGATGATCTCGGTCAATATTGGGGGCGCGCAAAATAACTCAGACGCAGAAAATGCCGAACGGTTTGTGAGCGCAGTTCGTGCTGTTGAAAGTAAAGATTTTCTAGCTGCAGTTGAGCTGTTTACAGTGCTAGCCGAGCAAGGTGAGCCGACGTCACAACATAACCTGTCTATTTTATATTTTAAGGGCTTGGGAAGTCCGGCAAACTATAAAAGGGCTCTGTATTGGGCGTGGCGGGCCTCATTGGGGGGCAGTGAGCCCGCATTACTCTTGGTTGATGAAATTCGGGAAATAGTTACGGATGAATTGGTCGGCCTCGTATCAGGGGAAATAGTAATAGAGTTAAATGCTAAGGCCATGGCAGGAGATAGGAATGCGTCTGAAAGACTAGGGAAAACGTATTATAGTCTTTTTATTGAACCAGATTTGAAATTGGCCTACGAATGGTTTTTAATTTCTCAAGCCTTTGGCAATGAGACTGCTAGTGAGTTCATAACAGAAATTGAAGACCAGATTGAGATTGTTGATCGTATTCAATATCAGCAAGAAGCTACAGAAATATTTATGGATATAACTAAATAATTATGTTTTTGGTGAGACATCAGATAAAAAACTCAGTCTCTTGAGGGATAGCAGGTTGT
>JAVLEV010000013.1:7270-22871 GCA_031920365.1 Planktomarina sp.
ATTGGGTATATGCCCTGCTCAACCTTAGCCTTTATATCTTCGACCAAAGCTTTGTCTATTGGCGGGTTATCCGCCATGTTTTTAATTTGATCTTTAATACGTAGATCTTTACTCTCGATCTTGTTCACGATTTCCTTAGGTGCGGCTGGCGCATCCTGTCTTTGTGCTGCGTAGGCCGCTTTGCTATTATCAGTCACGGCAGCGTTGGTATTATAGTTATTTCCAATAGAATTTACCATTGTGTTTACCCCTTCAACTAGCTTAACGACCGATGCTCAATTTATGTTAGTAATTGGTTTAACTTTTTTTGTAGCAGTTACAACTGCCTTGAATTTTTTGTTGGAAGACAAGTTTTTAACCAAGATCATGTCGCCTAAGTTACCATCGGAAAGTGCTTGTCCATATGTAGAAATTGTTAAACCGGCCGACCCCGAAACAATTATGATTGTATCATTTTTGTTAACTGCGTTCATTAGTACTATATGCTGGGCCTTAATAATAGAGTTCCGCATTAAATTTCTTTTAGCTTTGTGACCAACAATATTATCAATATTTACATAGGCGCCATATGTGGACCTAGAACTTGCCCATTGCATTTCTAAATCGTCTGGCTGAATTACTTTTCCCTTTGGGATGTTTTGTTTAGTGAAAACGATCTGTATTGAACTGTCTTTTTGAGAGATCCGCTCATCCTGGTCATTAAAATCTTTAGTCCGTAAGGAAATTGACCAAAGCGATGGATTGCCACAGGAAGCCTCAATGGTATTCCAATCATTTTCATTTTTTGGTGAAATATATATCTCTTTAGAGCACGGAAAATATGCTCTTTTGTCAGAGACTAGTACCGTTTTGGAGATCCCTTCACCTGCAAGTTTTTCCGCTGCAATTGTCTTAAGGTCTATACCAAAGATCATTTTTCCCTCTGCGCTTAATGATTGAGCTTGAATGAGGTAAAATAAACTAATGAGTATTTTAAACAGACAGTGCATTAGAAACGCTCCAGTAGTTGAATACTCATGCCGTCGAAGGACTTTCCTGCTGCTCCATCGGACAGAGCATAAAGTATAGCAGAATTATTAGTTATTGTTTTAACTGTAAAATAATATTTTTTAGTTCCCGTCTCTGCTGAACTAAAGATATCGCTGGGCAATAATCCGTCCTGGAGGCCGTAATCTATTTTGATCATCTTTTTTGAATAAATGATTTTGCTTTTAAAGTGTCTACACTCTAATTTTTGTATAGCCTGGTTAACGGTTCGCTGTGCCAAGGCTGCGATACTATTTTGAATATCCCCAAGGTTTTTTCTTGCAGAGTTATTACCTATATCTAAAACTTCTTGCTTTTCCAGTTCGATATCTGATTGAAGCACTGCGGAGTTAATTACTTGACCCTTGCGAATAAGGTCAGACTTAGCCCGCACTAATAAAGTCTTTTCCCGTTTCAGGAGATTAGAGGTGTCTTTTGTGTCCAGCTCTATTCTAAGGGTGACAGAGTATTTGGGGGATACTTTATTGGTGTTGATTTTATCATCTGCTTCGTAGAGTGAGTAGTCGGAACTACCACTGACTTGCCCTGCTGAATTTGAAATAAAGTTATATTTCTCATCATTCTTCATGTGTGCTTTTACTTGACGGATCAGGACTGCCTGATCAATGTTCATCCAGAACGGCATAGATCTCATTTTTATGAGGCCCTTCCAGGTTAGTGCGATGTCTAAATTAGTTGGCTGCCGGCAGGATAAGCTACTTTTTTTGTTGCCTGTAGGAATTAAAAGAACTTCAAGTTTGGCAGAGAACTTATCGCCACTCCGGTTAGTCGATATGACCCTATAGCCAGCTATATCTATTTGTGATTTCGCTGATATTTGATCGAATAATACTTTCCCATTTTCTACCAATGAAAAACTGTCCAAAGATTGCGCCCCGGACTGCACAATAGATTGTAGCGCGTTGGCAATGGCCCGTGCTTCATAAACGTTAGCGGGGAGGCTGGCCGTCTTCATTGCACTTCCCTCAACCTCCACTAATAGTTCGTCAGCGGACACTGGTGCTGCTAGAGCTAAAAAGACAAGTGAGATAAGTGTTTTGAATTTTGTCATGATTTTTTTCATATATTTCTATAATAAGCTTTTCTTGTAAAGCGAGATGAGCCTGTCAACGTGAACTTGACTGATGGATAACTCCACTTTGTAAGTGTCGCTACCTGTCGGCTCAATTGTGACCGTCTCTGCACCCATGATCGTACCACGCACTGCTGAACTTAAAACATCTGAAGTTAATATTGCTTCTGCGACTGTCGTTTGACCGTCTAACTGCACCCCATGAATTTGTTCTGCTAAGACCCGGTAGGCATCCATTTTTGCGGCTCTAATCGCCATCAAACGGCGCTGGTTTAGATTTTTGGAGGGCTGGACTGCTATTGAAGACATTCCAACTGCCTTGAGGGATACGGTGACAAACTCAGTTGAGTTTTCGAGCTGTCGCCCAGCTAGTATCGACTGCGCACTTTTCAAGCCGGTTTGTTTGGTTTGAAGGGTTGGTCTCGGGAATAGAGCTGAGGCAGGGCCAAGTAGATTAACTGAATTTACTGGAGTGCAAGCCGTAAAAATTAGGCCAACTAGTAATAAATTTATCGACATGGAGACAGTTGTGAAACGCATTTGAGTAATCCTTGTGAACTTTAACCTGTACCTAACTAGCAATTACTGTGCCAACAATTTTTGTCTGTACTTAGTTCAGTTTCTGGTAACTTTGAAAGTGACTAGCGGTATTGGAAGCCTATGTTTATTTGCTAAATTTTGAAGGTGGCACGCTTTGTGCTCTATTACCTGTAAGATGATTTAACGAAAGTATCTATATAATTAAATCGTTCTAAAACAGTACTTTACCCCGTCATTTATTTGACATACGTTAGGATGTTATCAATGCAACAGAGCCAATCCATCGGGTCTCCATTCTTTGACATAAAAAAAATGTCAGGCTCAATGCTGCCATTAGGTATTCTGGCATTGGTTGGGATGCTTGTCTTGCCCCTGCCTGTGGTACTTTTGGATATCTTTTTTGTATTTAACATCACTGTCTCGATGCTAATATTAATGGTTGCGCTTCACACGCACCGCCCCCTCGATTTTTCTTCGTTCCCCAATCTGTTACTTTTAGCGACAGTTTTGAGGCTGGGCCTTAACGTTGCATCAACAAGAATTGTCTTGTCGGAGGGGCACAATGGTCCAGATGCCGCTGGTCAGGTTATTCAGGCTTTTGGGGAATTCATTGTCGCTGGAAATTATGCAGTTGGACTATTTGTATTTGCTATTCTGGTTATTATTAACCTAGTCGTAATTACAAAGGGTGCCGGTCGGGTGTCGGAAGTCTCGGCACGTTTTACCTTGGATGCTATGCCCGGAAAGCAAATGGCAATCGATGCTGACCTTAACGCAGGCGTTTTAACTCCTGAAGAGGCAACGGAGCGCCGATCGGATGTAACAAAGGAGGCGGGTTTCTACGGCTCTATGGATGGTGCGTCGAAGTTTGTAAAAGGTGACGCGATTGCCGGTATCCTAATCTTAGCGATAAATGTAATCGGCGGGCTCATAATTGGGATTGCTCAGCACAAGTTGAGTGTAACTCAGGCCGCTGAAAACTACGTTTTATTATCGATTGGTGATGGGCTTGTAGCGCAAATCCCATCACTTTTACTTTCAATAGCCACCGCGATTATAGTGACGCGTGTGTCATCATCTGAAAATATGTCAGATCATATCTCACGCCAAGTGAACCTTTCTGCTGCCTGGCTACCTACGTCGTTGGTTATGCTGGCCCTAGGATTAGTTCCTGGTATGCCGAATATGCTTTTTATTGGCTTCGCCATAGGTACAGGAATTCTTGCGTGGACTTCACGAAAGAGGGAAGTTTTAGCGGCATCAAACGAAGTCGTGGACTCTGATGCTGAGAGCTTAGAGGAAGAGGTTGAATTTGGATTGGACGATGTTAAAGACGCATCTAAGATTTCAGTTAATATTGGCTACGCCCTCGTCACTCTCGTCGACGAGAGTAAAGTAGATAATCTTGTTCCAAAGGTGACCCGTTTAAGAAAAGAAATTTCCAAGGCTCTGGGGTTCATAATCCCTGGTGTTAGAATTCGAGATGATCTGAATTTGGACGCAGCGCAGTATCAAATTAAAATTGGCCAAAAAATTGTTGCTGACGATATTGTGTATTCAGATAAAAAATTAGCAATTCCAGGGGATGACACTAAACTCGAATTGACCGGTTTAAAAGTCAAAGAACCAGCATTTGGTGTAGAGGCATATTGGATAGATGTCGAATTGCAAGCCGACGCTGAGGCTAAGGGTTACGTAATAGTTGAGCCTGATGATGTCATAATCACCCATCTGAGCCAAATTATAAATAGCTATGCATCTGATTTATTGGGACAGGAAGAGGTGCAAGAACTACTTGACAACTTGCAAATATCTTACCCAAGCCTTGTGGAGACTGTGATCCCCAAGGTTATGCCATTGAACCAGCTGACCGCTATTATGAAGTGTATTTTAGAGGAGGGTGTGCCCATCTCTGATTTAAGAATAATTCTTGAGAGCCTAAGCTCGATGAATGTCCAAAAGGCAGATAATGATGATATTGCGGAGAGGATACGTCCGAAACTAGTCCCACTGCTAATACAAAAAATGATAAACTTTAAGGATACTGTTCCCCTAATAACGTTCTCGCCTGAATTGGAACAGATGATTTTGACGACTGTCCGGCAAAGCCCAGAAGAAAAAATGCTACTACTGGAGGGTACACTTGCTAAAAAGATCCTCTCCAACTTAAATGAAGCTTCAGAAGAATTTAATAGAGACGGTAAGCCCGTGTTCCTTATTGTAGCCCCACAAATACGGAAACATGTGGCTAGATTTGTAAGATCACAACTTCCGGCTGTAAATGTGTTAAGCTTCATGGAACTCCCAGAAGACCGTAATGTGGAAATAGCTTTTACCGTTGGAGGGTTCGATGCGATTGAATAATCAGGAAATTTTTAAATTGGAGTTTATATCATGCCAAAACTAAAATTTAGTGCTGTAGATACGGCCCTCGCAATGGAAGAAGTGCAAAAAGTATTGGGCCCAGATGCCCTTATTTTATCGACTGAGCGTCGAGATGGGATGATCGAAATTGTTGCAACAAATGATCCAGAAACGGTTGAAACAGCTAATATTATGGCGATGGATAAGCTAAAAGCCCGCAGAGAGAAGACGTCAGCTTCCAAAATGGGCGCTGCGGCTGGCAGTTATGCATTTTCCGAAATTATTGATGCCGAGACTGCTAAGTTTGAGGATATAACGCAAACTTCTAAAGTCGCTGAAATTGTAATGCCTCTCGAGGCATCTATTGCTGAAGATTTAAAAAAACCATTACGTCTCGAACCTATAATTTCTACTTTGCCTGAAACTTTTAGTGAATCAGACATCGTGCCTGCGTTTGAACGTATTAATGAAGAGCTAAAACTTTTACTAGATGGTACTATGTCGTTAGCCTCCACTGGAAATAAGCCGGCTTCGATTGACACTAAAATGAAAATGTTGGGCTTTAGTAACGAAGCAATAAATAATTTTGTTAAAGATCCAGAATTCGAAAGTAATATTCCGTATTTGATACGGAAGTTCGCTAAGACAATTGTACAGGGCAAGAGCAAAGACTTTGACGAAAGTCAGATTATATTAGTTTGTGGCCCAGAAAAATCTGGGAAAACTGTTCTATCGAAAAAAATAGAAAAATTCTTGCCTGATAGTATAGATGGCCTCCCAACTACATTGATTGCGGACCCCTTGGCGGGAGATTTGGCTTCATTGTTTAAGTCGGGACTAGATTCAAATATCACATCACTTTTCCGAAAGCGGCAAGACTTCAATATAAATAGTGGCCGATTAATAATTGATTATGAGGGCTCGATGGAATTATTAAGTTCTGTTTTATTGAAACTTGATGGGCTTGAACAAAAACCAAATGTCAGCGTGATATACGCACTTGAAGTTGGAAAAAGTTACTCTGCCGTGAAAAGTCTTCTTGAAAAAGTTGAAATACCAAATTTGTATATTGCATTAACAAAGATGGATTTGTTGGAAGTATCTATAAATGAATTATCGGCAATTTCTGATTTCAATAAAAAAATTCTATTTTTCTCTGGCCTTAAAGCCGTAGAGGATGGTCTGGATTTTGCTAAAGTCTCTGTAATGGAAAATTTCCTGAGTAATTTAGCTAAGCAGGAAGGGTGGTAATTAGATGGTTCAATCACTTGCTTTCGTTAGCGGTAAAGGGGGGGTTGGAAAAACCTCACTCGCAATTAATTCAGCGATCAATCTATCGTTAAGTGGTTTCAGTGTAGCAGTTTTAGACGCTGACTTTGGGATGTCTAACGCTAATATCATGATGGATGTAAAGGCTGACAAAACGATTTCAAATGTGCTCTCAGGCGATTGCACCTTAGAGGATGTTGTCTGTGAGACGCATGCTGGTGTAAAGCTTATTCCAGGCGGATCAGGGACACTAGACACTTTAAATTTAGACACAGAACAGAGATGGAAAGTAATTAGATCGTTGGACGTTCTTGAGGAAGATCTCGATTTTTTAATTGTAGATACTCCTGCTGGGGCATCAAATTCTAGTATTGAGTTTGCTTCAGCTGTTGATCACGTGGTCGTGACATTGGTTGGTGAGCCAACCAGTTTCATGGATGCATACGCATTCCTAAAGGCTTTGCATTTAGAGAAAAAGGTCAATAAATTTTCAGTAATTGTTAATATGGCAAAAAACGAAAATACGGCCTTAAGAGATTTTAGGAGTTTCGAAAAAATAGCGCTCATGTTCCTTCCAGTTGAATTGAGTTTTATGGGTTGGATGCCAGGCTCAAGTGATATTGTGCAGTCAATTATTGCAAGAAAGCCATTTATATTAGATAAGAGCTCTAAGAAATCTGTTGGTCGCTGTATGGATGCCATCACAAAAAACATCCAACAAATTGCACCGAAACAACGCTCTGGGGTCCATTTTTTTAGTTCCGGCAATGGTGATTGAGAAATGACAAACCCATATAATAAACAATTATCAGCAGATCAACTTATTGAAAAAAATACAAATCTTGTAAAGAAATATGCCTATTTCTACGCTGGTCGGGTACAAAAGGCAGCGGAAGTTGAAGACCTTTTACAAGTGGGAATGATCGGTTTGATTGAGGCAGCGCATAATTATAAAATAAAAGATGGTGTCGCTTTCGAAAGCTACGCGCGCCTGCGGATAAAGGGATCCATCGTAGATTTTCTTCGAAAAGCCTCTAATTTATGCCGGACAACCGTCAAACAAAAACAAGATACTGATAAAGCCAAGCGATTATTAGAACTTAAGCTTGGGCGATTACCTTACGCCAATGAAGTCGCGGCTGAGTTGAAAATCACAACTTCTGATTTGGCGTCTTGGGAGCACAGCTTTGCTGCAAACCAGAACCAAAGTATGGATGAGGTTACTGAGCTGTATGGAGAGTTTATTTTCTCCAAAGAACCAAATGTGGAAGAAAAGATACTTAATGGAGAGCTTAAGGCATACCTGCGAGATGCAATGAAGAAGTTAAATAAACAACAAATTTTGGTTATCGAGCTTTACTATGTAAAAGAACTAAACGTTTATGAAATAGCCGAAATATTATCTGTTAGCACTGGCAGGGTTTCGCAAATTAAAACTGCAGCCATTGATATACTGCGTAAAACGGTAGAATTGGAACTGCGGTAATGGCAATCTTGCCATTCGTGAACTCCTATGAGGAGTTGCGCTTAACCGTTACAAGTGGCGAGATGGTTTTACCGGGTTTGGCCGGAGATGATCAAATGATTTTGTCATGTGATATTTCATCTCTTCCTAATCACAACTGCAACGTGGTGTTTCGGCGGTCAGTAGGTGAAAATAATTTAATTGGTCAAATTCTATTTCAGTCAAGCCGACCACTAGTCACTGCTGACATAGGACTAGAGACTATGGCTTTTGAAAAATTAAAGTCTATGTGTTCCCGCGGTGAACCTGTGCGTCCGATAACCATTTATTTGAAGATCTATAAAAGTAGGGAAATTAAAAATGGGGAAGTTAGCATTGGAAATACTGATTTTAGTTTAAACATATGTGATCTATCGTGGAGGCATCCATTATTTTAATTACATTTTAAATTTTGTGAGTTCGCATTGATAGATGGTAACTTTACTTTCTCTAGTCTCAATTAATATGTTTTTAGACAAATCAACTTTATAATTTGAAAATTGGTCATCGAACTGGAACGTATTTCCTTCGATTTTACTGATTTTATAGTTAACTAAAATACCATTATTTTTTTCAAAAGACAAACCGCTTCCATTTTTTAAGCGGGAATAAGTAATTTTAAAAAAATTCTTGGCATTATTACATACTAGGGAGTTACTCTCGAAGCGGCTATTTTGAGCCATAAATACAAAGATTATTACTACAGTGGCTATGGTGATTACTGCGAACAGTATTTCTTTACGCATCAGTCTAAGTACTTCGCTTTTTTCTCTGAAACTAACTTTTTAGCATCATCTTTGCTGACCTCCGCCACCGTATCTTTGAGCAATTTAACCCCTTTTAGGGTCGTCGTTTTAATCAGTGTTACGCCAACTTGATCATTTTCGTCATCGTCATCGTCATCGTCATCGAATAGCCCGTCAATGTCAGAACTTGAACTTTCGTCCTCATTATCAGAAAAAATATTAGTGCCCTCTAACTCATTAAGGGAGTAAGTGAATGGCTCATTCATAAGAACATGTATTTTATTTCTTATAATCCAGCTCTTGGCGGCTAATAAGACAAGGCGATTAGCGCTATCTGTTTCAGTTTCCAATGAGGACTTTACTTCATCCAAGGCATGAGCGAAGGATAATTCCGCATATTGAATTAGTATATTATTACGCGCTTTCTCCATATCAGGTGAGAGTAATTCATCTTTTTCTAAGGCCATAGTGTTTCTCCAATAATGTTTGGCACAGTCCTTGCAACCTTCACATCAAATGAAACATTGCAAGTGACTGTGTCAAAATGAAATCGATAGCAAATCATATTCAGACCCACGCGAACGCATTAAACTTGCGCTCAAAGCGCAATGAAATTCTAGCTTCAAACATTGTGAACTCTGCTACGCCTAATTTCAAGGCAAGAGACATTGATTTCTCTAAAGCGTTGCAAGCGAGAATGGACGTGGGTCCAGTATCTGTATCTAATGATCGCCATTTTAAGTTTTACACAGGTACGGGCGACGAGGGAGCTCAGTTTAGGCAGAATACAAACCCGTCACAAGACGGCAATACTGTAGAGCTGCATGTTGAGCAAATGGAATTCTCGGAAAATGTAGTTCGCTACCAGACATCACTAGAATTTTTAAATCGCAAGTTCAGCGGTTTAATGGCAGCGATTAAGGGAGACTAGCGTGTCAGATATTAAAAACATTTTTGACATAGCAGCTCGCGGTATGTCGGCCCAGATGACCCGACTTAATACAGTCGCCAGTAACCTTGCCAATGCGCGCTCTGTAGCTTCGTCTGATGCTGAAGCTTACAAGGCAGTGAAGGCGGTTTTTAAAACAGTTTACGCTGACGATATTCAGAAGTCTGGCATCTCCTCTGTTGATGTTGATGATATCGTTGAAGTTGATCGACCCGCTGAAAAATCTTATCAGCCAGGGCATCCAAAGGCGGACGAAAACGGTTTTATTTATACCGCAGCAGTTAACGTAGATGAAGAATTAGTCGAGATGCTTGAGGCGTCTAGGCAATACGAAAATAACGTAGAAATGGTCTCAACTTTGCGAGCCCTAATGATGCGTACAATTAGTATGGGTAAGTGAGGAAAAAAATTATGACATCAATAGATACAGCTCAGAGCGCACTTTACGAAAAACTTGGAATAAACAAGAACTCCAATGTAAAGACAGGCTCTTCGGATAGTCTTGGTCAGAATGATTTTTTGAAGTTGATGACTACTCAACTCCAAAATCAGGACCCCTTTGCCCCGATGGATAACGGCGACTTTATCGCCCAAATGGCACAGTTCTCAACTGTTACAGGCATTGAGGGGGTTAACGCTTCTTTGGAAAAACTTGTAAATAAGCCTGATCAGGGTCGAATTGCTACGGCAGCCAATCTCCTTGGACATTCTGTATTGGTCCCAGGTAATGTCTCAAGGCCAGATGAGCAGGGCGAATTGCATGGCGTCCTTGATTTACCTCAGGCCAGCAGCATGGCAAAAATTATAATGACCGATGCGGATTCTGGTGAAGAACTGAACGTAATGGATTTGGGCGCTCAACCCGCGGGCTTGGTTGGGTTCTCTTGGAAAGATATTCCTGAAGAAATCCAAAACTCAAATCGACGTATTAAGATTGACGCAACTATTAATTTTGGCGAAGGGCAGCAGCAGCTTAATCCTTCCGTCTTTGCTCGGGTACTCTCTGCTTCAGTAGGGTCTGGAAATTCTGAGAATGTCTTAATTGATGTTGAGGATTTCGGCGAAATGGACGTGAGTACCGCCATCAACTTTAGGTAATCGTAAAAGTGAAATCATTAGTTTTAGTAAAAACTAATGATTTCCAAAACTATGGCACACTAATTGCAACTATTCACCAACATGAATTGAACTAAGTTTCTATAAGGAGTGACTTAATGTCGTTTTACACAGCACTGACAGGCCTCAAGGGCGCGCAGACAGATATCTCTACTACTTCCAATAATATTGCGAACGTTGGGTCAAACGGTTTCAAAAAGAGCCGAGCAGATTTCGGAGATATTTTTGGCTCCACTCCGCTACAGGCTAAGTCGGTTGGTGTTGGTACGCTGAATAAGTCAATCACGCAGCAATTCTCTCAGGGTAATATTTCCACATCGGCTAATACCTTGGACATGGCTATTTCGGGCCAGGGCTTCTTCGCAATGGAGCCCGGTGGAAATTCTTCGCAAGTTGTTTATACAAGAAACGGTGCGTTTAATGTGGACGATACTGGTTTTATTGTAGACTCAAATGGACAGTTCTTGCTGGGCTACCCTGTAGACAGTGATGGCCAGGTTTCTGACAAAACCTTAGAGGGATCTAATAGATTAAAACTTGATGGTTCCTTTGGAGATCCGAAGCAAACCTCTACTGTAACAATGGGTGTCAATTTATCTTCTGACGGCAAGCTAATACCTGCTGGGACAGTTTTTGATCCAGATGATGCGGATACGTTTACTGCGACGTCGGCTGTTACTATTTTTGATAAATCTGGAAACCCACAATCGGCGACAGTTTTTTATATCAAAACTCAGGAGCCGTCGATTGCAGATGACAGCTACAAGTATGACACAAAACTTTTCGTCGATGGCAGTGAAATAACACCAAAGCTAACGCGCGCCGTAGATGACGCAAAGGCCTCATTGTTCATAGACCGATTTGGGAACCAGACAACTGTTCCACAAGATCCCGCCTACATTCTCGAGGGTAAGGGGTATCCGCTCTATAAGTTAGATGACCTTGGAGAGGCAATAAACTCAACGCCAGCTAAGCTTGAGGGTCTTGGTATTGAGACCTTTTTGGCCGGTGGCAAGTCTATTGAAATAGTTACGGACCCAATGAAGTTTAGGGCGACGATGGAGTACCAAGCGCTTCAGGGCGCCGCATCTCCGACCCCTGGGACGTTTTGGGGTAAAGACTTTTTGATAGTTGATGTCGATGAGAGTGGCCCAGTTTCAATTGACATTCCCCCGGGAGTTTATAACGGAACCGAATTAGCTAAAGTTGTTGAGGTTGCCATAAGACAAGCGACTGGAGACGATAAGAAAGTTAAGCTAAAACCTAACATTGATAACGTTATTAATATTGATTTGAAGAGAACCAGTGGGGACGGTCGATCAGAAGGATTGGACGCGGGCCCGTTCAAAGTCGATTTGCATGGTGCATCATTGGCGGCGACAACTACAGAGGCAATCGATGGCTTGGACATGGATACCTTTCTCGTCCATGCGCAGTTAAAGATTACAGAATCTATGAATACCTATATTCAGAGAAAAACTGGAACCGCTGCACAAAATTTGGCTGGAGTTGATACAGTTGCAATTGCTGACTTGGGCGCAAATAATAAGATTTTCAAGAAACTTGTGGGCACGCAAGTCGATATTGCGCTCAACACGGCAGCTCTTTCTGCTTCTAAGGGAAATGACATTTTTTCTGTTATACACCAAGAGGGTGACACGACTCGAGCCGGCTATGCCGCAAGTGAGCGTTTTGTTATGTACTCCAACACAGACAATAAGCCATCTGTCAAAGCGTATGACACAAAAACAGTTTTGATTGAGGGTGCCGGTCTTACTGGAATAACAGCTGGCGTTCCTTTTATAACAGTTAACCAAGTAGGAGCTGACACTAAAGCTTTTCCTACTGTACCTGAAACAGTCCGCTTCTCGTCATACGGGGCCGGTGGCGACACAATGACTGATTTCTTTGGGACTAAGGACATTGCAGTTACGCAAGTTGTAGCTTTAGCAACAACACCGGCCACTTATAGGGTCTTTTTAGATTTTGATATGGGCACGACTACGACCTTCCCAGCAATAGCGGCGGGTGATGACGACACAATTATTTTAGCAAAACCATCCGATTCCATTGAAGCCTACATAGAGGGTACAGAAGGATTGGTGGATGGCGTTGATAAGGCATTCTATAGCGGCAAAATCGCTGTTCGAGAAATACAAAACTCCGCGAAGAGGGATGTTGCACATGACTCAACACTCAATGCGACCGGGAAAGAGGCGTTAGCCTTTAAGGCCGGGGGGGCTGTCCTGCAATCGGGCCTCGCATACTCAACTTTAGGGCTTGTCGGCGGCAGCCTCTCCACAAACTGGGTGGACGAGCGCGACCCGACCGTTAAGCTTTCCTATGATAATAAAGAGCAACGCCTGGAGTTTGATACTACAAATGCTGCTCTGGGTGTGGGTACTGGCATTGGCATGAACACATTCACTATTTACAGTAAGAAGTTAGATGAGGGAACAAACGGTATTGGGATCCCAGCATTCGGATCCAATCCTGAAATTAGTTTTGCAACAGATGATAAATCTATTGGCAATACCTTCATTAACGATGGCGCCGACTTAATGGTTGCTAATAAAAGGTATGGCACAGAGGTTGAGTTTGACACCGTAGGCTACAGCTTTTCTATAAAGAGCGGGACCACTGGTGAGGCTTTAGAGGCGAATAGTGCCTTGGGGGTTGTAGAAAATCAATCAGCATCGAATATTCGGGTTGGCCGATACAAGTTAACTGAGAACGGTACAGTGGATCCCACTGACGAGGCAGATTATATCTCCCACAAGATTGGCAAGGGCTCGAACCAAATTCTTGGCTTCCCACGCCAAGGAGAAATTGGTTTCTCGGCTGCGACTGGTCTCTCCTCCAAAAAGGCCATCGCCGTTGGACATGAGGCACTTGTCGATATGAAGGAAGCCTTCACAATTTCGAAATTGGCCGATGAAAATAAATTTAATGTAGTTGTCGACGGCGTCAGTGCATTTGTTGAGGTCCCCGAGGGGAATTATACTGGGGAAACTTTGGCTCTGGCACTCAAGGGGCGCATTAATCAAATGGTGCACCCTAATACCGGTGACCCTATTGGTGGGGTGGAAATAAAGTATGATAACATAGAAAATAATTTGACGTTCTCTAGTGGAACCACGGGAAGCACTTCAACTATGAAGGTTGAGGGAGCTCTGCGGTTTGGATTACAAGATATCCCCCTGGGAATTGGCGAAACTGCTAAAGTGAAAACACCTGTGCAGGCGACCGACGAACTTGGACGCCCGCTCTTTATTTCACCGACTGGTGAAGTAACGGCACGAGTAGAAGACTTTGCCGATAACATTGTGGAAGACTTTTATCCCTTATTCCTCGATGATGGTGAATTAACATTTAACCAATCTGGGGAACTGACCAGTCCAATAACAAATGTAACTTATGAGGGGCTACCTGGCTCAAGTCTCATTGTAGACTATTCCAATGCAACCCAATTTGCACAGCCCTTTTCAGCAACAGCTGTTGGGCAAGACGGCTTCGCGGCAGGTCGTCTGACCAATCTTGAAATAGACAACAGCGGAAATGTTAATGCCGGGTATTCCAATGGCTCAAACGTGTCGCTGGGTAAGATAATTATTGCTAATTTCCAGAACAATAGTGGTCTCAAGCAAATTGGTAATGCTACATTTTCGGCAACTTCTGCAAGTGGTGAAGCTGAATTAGGTGAGGCATCAGAGGACGGCTTCGGGCAAATTCTTTCTGGTAATCTAGAACGTTCAAACGTCGATATTACTGAAGAGCTAGTAAACCTGATCACCGCACAGAGAAACTATCAGGCTGCGGCAAAGGCAATGGAAACTACAACTAGCATGACCCAAACTATTATTAACATTAGACTATAAGTAGAGGCTAAGTATTATGGATAGAATGGTTCAAACGGCTCTGAGCTCCATCACGGGACTTAAAGACCTAAAATTTGACTTGGCTAACAACCTGGCCAACGCCAATGTTCCAGGCTTCAGGCGAGACTTGCCGAATGAGGGTAGTGCGGGTTTCCTATCTTCACTGAACCAAGCCACTGCGCGAATATTCCCACTCGAGACGGGTGGGCGTATTTTTTCTAATGAAATAGGCGCACTCGATAATACTGGAGTTGACACTGACTTAGCCATGATGAACGGATCGTATCTGTTTATTCAGCCTAAAGATGGTGACCCAGCCCTATCCAGGCGTGGCGACCTCGGCGTTGACGCCGAAAATCGTTTGGTTGATGGTGCTGGAAACGCGGTTTTGTCCGATGCGCTTCAGCCGATAGTACTACCCCTGTTTACTGCTATAAAATTTAGCGACAATGGTGAGGTATTAGTCAAGCAACCGGGTGCGAAGCCTGGTGAATTTACGAGTGTCGGGTTTTTGGCATCTGCAGCTGCAGAGCCAGAGGAATTAACCAAAAGCTTGGACGGGAAGATCAGAAAACTTGATGGCTCAGTCCCGGATCCAGATCAGTCAGGCGTGTTCGCCCAAGGTGTTCTAGAGGGTTCAAATGTTAATGCCATTGAGGAAATGGTAAATAATATGGACATGCAGCGCCAGTTTGAGATTAATGTTAAATTAATAAAAGCGGCCGAACAAATTGACAAAGCCGGCACAAAATTGATGGGCCTTCCTAACTAATTTTATTTTGGCACGATCCTTGCTCTCTATTCACATAGTTAGTTGAAAGGTCGAAAAAATGTCAACCGCCGCAATGCACGTCGCCAAAACTGGTTTAAATGCCCAACAGTTTAAAATGCAGGTCATTGCCAATAACCTGGCCAACGTAAATACGACAGGCTTCAAGCGCGACCGCGCTAACTTTGAAACTTTAATGTATCAAGTGGTAAAAGAAGCTGGTGCCCAGACGGCCGACGACACAGCCTTAACTTCTCCACTTGCTGTGGGTACTGGCGTAAAAGTTGTAAGCACTCAAAAACTTTTCACTCAGGGTGGCTTGGTAAGTACGGATAACTCGCTCGATC
>JAVLEV010000014.1:0-2065 GCA_031920365.1 Planktomarina sp.
TTGACTCAATGTGAAATAACATCGGGAGTCAGATAGATAAGGGTTGGCCCATCAGCAGAAAAAGCCTCCGCCACAACTTGCTGCATCTCAGACAAGTTTGAAGGGGCAGCGGCATAGGCACCATAAGCATGGGCCAAGCCCACAAAATTAGGGTTTTTTGCAATCACAGCATTAGGCGCGATTTGAGCACTGCGCATGCTATCCTCAATCTCTTTTAGCTTGCCATTATCCCAAAGGATGATGGGCAAAGCTTGGCCCATCTCAACCGCAGTCCCAAGCTCTTGCATGCTATACTGAAAACCATAATCACCAGCAATTGCCATAGTGGGCTGATTTGGCCTAGCGCACGCACCACCAATCGCTGCCGGCAAAGCATAGCCTAAGGTTCCGAATCCCGATGGATGATGCCAATGTTTTGGCCGAGTCATCAGCCAAACCTCATTGGCTACATAGGCAAATTGCGTCATATCAGAGTAAATCATAGTATCTTCTGGCACTGCCGCATGCAGAGCATCTACAATAGTAATAATACCAGGGCGTTCAGCTTCGCTTTCAAAGCGCCATAAATCCCTTTGATAGGCAACAGCAGCCACCTCCCAATCAGAGCTGGACGGAAGAAAACCTTGTAGCAAGGTGACCATAGCATCCTTAGCCCTCGCATGTATCGGCACATCAGCACGATGCTGATCGCTCAGGCATTCAGGATCTATATCAATCCGGTATAGTGGGCAATCATGCCCTATATGGTTCCGCCAAAGATCAACCTCTGCTAATTCAGTGCCAATAGCCACTATGCAATCTGCTTGCGCCATGATTTCCACTGAACTGGGGCGTGCCAGAGCAGCACCAAAGTTGAGAGGATAATCCCATGGCACAATACCACGGCCCGCATAAGTTTCAAAACAGGCCGCACCACAGACTGTCAGAACTTCACGCAGAGAAGTAGTAGCCTCAGCAGCACCGCCACCAACAACAAACAAGGGATGAGAAGCTTCAGACAAAGCGTGAGAAAGCCTACTCATATCCAAATCTGTAGGACCAGTAGCCTCGACAAGCCCGCCTAGTCTGCGGGGTGCTGGCGCAGCTTGGCCTTCTAAAAGCGCAATAGGAACTTGAATATGCTTACTACGTGGGCGCTGAGTTTTAAATTCTAACAGCGCACGGTCCACGAGGCCGTAAGCCGCCTGGGCGCTATTCGCTTGATGTGACCAATCACAGACTGTGCGCGCCGCAACTTCTTGATTTAACATTTGATGCAACTGCCCACGACGCGCTGCGGTCTCATCCAAGCAGCTGGATAAGACCAGTATGGATACAGAATCAGAATATGCCTGACCCATAGCGGTCATTATATTGCACAGTCCCGGACCAGTGATCACATACGCCACACCAGGTTTACCCGAGGCACGAGCGTAGCCATCTGCCATAAAACCAGCGCCTTGCTCGTGTCGTGCCAAAATGTGCCGGATACCAGCCTCTTCAATGCCGCGATACATTTCCTGATTATGCACCCCAGGAATACCAAAAATAACATCCACGCCTCTGTTTTTTAACATATGCGAAATTTGTGCACCCAGCGGCCTTGTTTCTTGCATCAGTTTCTCCAAAATCTAAGCGTAAATAAAGTATAAACAGCCAATAATTCCAATCTGCCAAGCAGCATCGTTATGGCTAAAATCCACTTTGCTTTATCATTGAGACTACCATAATTTCCCGATGGGCCGATCACCTCCCCCAAGCCAGGACCAATATTTGCCAATGCTGCAGCGGCACCAGAAAAAGCCGTCAGCATATCTAAGCCCGTAAAAGCCAAAGCCAAGGCCGAAGCCCCAAGCGATACAAAGAATATTACAAAAAACGAAATCACTGAGTTTATAACATCCGTGCCTACAATCCGGCCTTGATAACGGAGATTGAAAACCCCGTTTGGGCTGTTTATTTTGCGCAGTTGCATGTGAATTGCCGAGACTAAGAGTTGATAGCGAAATACCTTTACCGAACAAGATGTGGAACCAGCGCAGCCACCCACGAGCCCTGCGTAGAAAAAAATTATGACAGCCACCGG
>JAVLEV010000014.1:2165-15247 GCA_031920365.1 Planktomarina sp.
AACCAGCGCAGCCACCCACGAGCCCTGCGTAGAAAAAAATTATGACAGCCACCGGGCCCCAACTGCTATAATCCGCACTGGCGTAACCTGTTCCAGTTATAATTGAGATGACATTAAACAGCGCTTTGCGAAATCCTAATTCGCCAAGCAAAGCACTTCCTTGCCAAAGCACCAAAGTCAAAAATCCAACAGCCGTTATTAAAATTATGAAAAACATATGAACTTGTGTATCTTTTAGTAAAGACATTGGTTGTCCATTAATCAGCTGGACATAGCGCACAAATGGTAAGGATGCCAAACACATAAATAGTACACCAGCGTATTCCGTAGCGGGTCCAAACCTAACGAAAGAGGCATCATAAGACGAAAAACCACCAGTGGCAATTGTAGTCATGGAATGTAAAACAGCATCAAACGTGCGCATACCCGACGCGATATAAACAACGGCACAAGCCGCAGTAAGTGCAACATAAAGCCAGGCGATTTGTGACGCAATTTCCGTTGCCCGTGGCAGAATTTTTCCAAAAGTATCAAATCCTTCAGATCGGAAAATCTGCATTCCACCAACTCGCAGTTCTGGTAAAAATACCATGGCCACAACAATAATCCCAATACCACCCAGCCATTGCAAAATCGAGCGCCATAACAACAGCCCATCGGGCAAATAATCAAGGCCTGAGAATACCGTCGCCCCAGTTGTCGTGAGCCCAGACATCGCTTCAAAAAACGCATCTGTATAGCTTGCGTCAGTCGCACCCAATACGAAAGGTAAAGCGCCAAAAATAGGCAAAGCCACCCAGACACCAGTAGTTAGTAAAAAAGTTTGTTGCAGCGTCAGTCCACGAGCCTCTTTGCGCCGCGTTGCCAAAAACATCATACCGCCAGAAAGAACTGTAATAAGCGAGGATTCTAAAAATACTCCCCAATGGCCATTGCCGCGTGAGAGATCCAGAGCAAACGGAAAAAGCATGGTAAGGCCAAGGCCACTTACCAACAATCCAACCACATTGAAAACTGGGCGCACATCAAACATAAAGCCAGCGTTGGCGCTGAATCCATGCCAAGTCAAGCAATCAGCCGATGTGAAACAGGCTTTCAAAGGTGTGAGGGTCAAGGCTTGTTTGCGCGAAGGTCGGGCCTTCGGTCAGAACAGAGATCGCGTCATGACTGTGTAAGCTTTCTTGATGGCTGGCAATCACCCTAAAATCACTTACCCGAGCGTCTAATTGTAATTGTTCACAAAATAGCCGAGCCGCATCTTCCACAAAAATTGGGTTGGCGGCATTCAGCTCTGCAAACGCCTGCTCATCTTCACGTTTGACCATTACCTGGGTCTCTGTCGGCACAGCACGTCGGCAAAAGTCCACTAAATCCTCAAACCACAAGCAGCTTTCACCTGGTGCGACCAACAGAGATATCCGCGCAACCGACCTTTGTGAATGCGGTGTAGCCAGCTGTCCACGGCCAGCACGCGCGTGCTCAGAAAGTTCAAGCGAGCAGGGACATGTAGAAGAATAAACATAATCGAGATGGATAATTTTGTGGCGCTGACCATCAATTTCAGCCAGCTCAAGAGCGATGTCGTAATATTGGTATCCACTCAATCCGCTACGCAGACTTTGCACCTTCATCGGAAAGGACGTACGCATCTGGATTCTGGCATCAAAGCTATCGAGATCCAGCTTATAATCGTCTAGGGCACGCTCAATTACATCAAAACTGAAGGTTTCCTCAGAATGGCGATAAAAAGTGCGCATTATGCGCGACATATTTATACCCTTCTTTCCAGCATCGAGTGACACAGAACCGGTAACAGACGTTTCCAGCTGCAATGGACCATTATCACGCGTTTGAAAGCGTATTGGCAGGCGGAAATTAGAAATTCCTACATGCTGAATACGTTTTTTGGCACCGCGTATCAATGAAGACGGACCATTTTGTAGATCTGGCAAACTGCCAACATAGTCTGCATCGGCAACAAAATTATTAGGATATACCCGGCTAAGTTCTGGCGCTACACCAGTAGAAGAAAATCCTTGCAACACTGGATCAAGATCCAGCAACTCAGCACCGTTAACTGAAGATGACCAACGAATTAGCAATTCTTTTGCCGCTTCTGCTTCGGCGCGTGTAGGCGCTTCGTCCACATCTGAATAGTGAATATTCATGGCAATTTCCCCTTTTCTCAGGTGCGGGCCTTCCCCATTAATATGGGGGATCAACAGTTTATATCTCGCCGTCCTTCTGAAAGACCTAGCGTACTAAATACAAATTCAAGTAATCTTTGTATTTTATTTTCTTGCGAACGCAACGTCTAACGCGGCTTGCATATCAAAATTAAGATCTTTTGCGCTTTCCAAACCAATTGACAATCGCAAGAAACCAGGTGTGATCCCCAAGAGATCCTTTCGATCTTGCGAGAGTCGTTGGTGGGTCGTGGTTTCTGGGTGCGTAATAATTGACTTAGAGTCACCTAAATTGTTCGAAATAAGTATTATTTCAAGTGCGTTCATCATCAAAAATGCTAGCTTTTTACTACCAACATCGATCGCCAACACCGTACCACCTGCACCCATCTGTGCCTGCGTCAGATGAAATTGTGGATGGCTTTGTAAGCCAGGATAAATCACCTGCAGCAAATCTCCCCGCTGTTCTAGAGTTTCAGCCAGCTCTGTTGCCGTTGCCACCTGTGCGCGGACCCGCAAATCTAACGTCTCAAGACTTTTGACCATCATCCAGGCATTAAACGGGCTCATCGCGCCTCCGGTATGCTTCATAAAGGGCTCAACAACCGAGCGAATGACTTCTTTTGTACCAAGAATTACACCACCCAAACCACGGCCTTGGCCATCAATATGTTTGGTCGCCGAATAAATCACTACATCAGCACCTAATGGAATCGCATTCGAATAAACTGGTGTTGAAAATACGTTATCCACCACAACCAATGCACCAGCAGTATGCGCCAAATTTGCGACTGCGGCGATATCAATTACCTCTAACGTTGGATTCGAAATACTTTCGAAAAATACCAGTTTTGTGTCATTCGTGATAGCCTGCTCCCAAGCGTTGAGATCCAAGCCATCAACTAATGTGACCCGCACACCAAAGCGCGCTAACACGTCTTCCAACACATACAGACAAGATCCAAACAATGCTCGCGCAGCTACTACGTGATCGCCGGCCTGGGTCATCGAGGCTAAAACTCCATGAACTGCCGCCATACCGCTAGCGGTCGCAAAGCCATCCTCTGCTCCTTCCAGAGCCGCAATCCGCTCTTCAAACATGCGGACGGTTGGGTTTCCGTAGCGAGCATAGATAAACTCATCCTCTCCTGCCTGCTCAAAACGCGATTCAGCAGCTTCAGCACTGTCATAAATAAAGCCTTGGGTCATAAAAATGGCCTCTGACATCTCAGAGTACTGGGATCTACGGGTGCCAGCATGCACTGCGATCGTACGTTTATCGCGTGTCATTTAAACCTCCTTCTTAGCAGCTTATTTAAAGTGGCCCGCAATCCGGTAACAAATCGCCACGCATTCTGGGTAAAGCGCAGAATAGGCTCAGTCAACTCTGAAAGTTAAGACATCACCGAGCCAGACTGTCGTACCAGCCGGCCCCGGAGATCACCAAACCAATACAATGACATTGCAATGCAACAATTTCGTTTGATCAACTACTCTTTTTTAAAGCGTATTTTGTAAGCAAAGTCCCCTGCATCATAAAAAATGCAAACAAGGCAGCCGTAAGGCCAAACGTTTTGAAGTAAACCCAAAATTCCGTGGAAAAACTGCGCCAGATCACCTCGTTTAACACTGCCAGGCCAAAGAAAAATACCATTACCCGTTGTGTGAGGATCATCCAGCCTACTTCTTGCATGGGCAGAGCTTCTTGCATCACAATCCGCAAATAAGATTGCCCTCGCAGCAGGCCAATCCCTAAAAGACCACCAAAAATTAGATATATGATCGTTGGCTTCATTTTAATAAAGCGTGCATCGTTCAGCCAAACAGTTAATCCACCAAACACCGTTACCAAAACAACAGTCATAATTTGCATTGGTGAGATTTTCCCAGTCAACTTCCAAAGAGTAGCCGTACAAATCAAAAGCAGCGGCACAAACAGGGCGGTGACAACAATAAAGCCCTGATACTCGGCTCCATCAATAGTGTAGACTGTCTCTTTCATACGCATGTAAGCAAAGAAAAAGGCAACTACCGGCCCAAATTCCAGCAGAGGTTTTATCCATTTTGGCAATTTATCATCAGACATAATCAATCGTCCCTATTATCCTGCGAACTCAACTATCACGGCACCCAGCGCAATCAAAGCCATCAATGCCATCCGACGCGGACCCACTGTCTCTTTAAGAAAAATCCAGCCGATCAAGGCGGCAAAAATAGTAGATGTTTCGCGCAAGACCGCAGCCTCCCCCACTTTATCCAAACGTGTAGCCATTAGGATAGAACCAAAGGACGCAACTGCCAGTAGCCCCCCTATGGGCCCACGCCACCAAAGACCCTGCCCTTGCAACAAAATCCCTTTCCGCTTGACGTAAAATCCTGAGATTACAGGCATAGCCCAACTGTCTACAACAAAAAACCAAGCTAGAAAAGTAAACGGATCAGCCGCGGCACGAATGCCATAGGCATCGTAAGTAGTGTAAAGCGCCACACACAGTCCCGTACAGAGGGCAAGGCCCAACGCCATTTTCAAGGTCTCACGCTCCAGCGTTACAGTGCGCAAATTGTACACCGCCAACCCAAAGATCCCACAAAGCAATACACCCATTCCCATCCATTGGCCGATTGTAAATACCTCTCCAAAAAGAAGAAAGGAACCAATAACAGTAAACAGAGGCCCCGTTCCCCGAACTATCGGATAAACAACCGTGTAGGCACCTCGAGTATAGGCCATTGCCTGAAGCGTTTTATAAACGGTGTGAATAGCCCACGCACCAATCAAAATTGGCCAAAGATGCATACCGGGCCAAGGCACCACGAATATAGCTACTGGCACGGCCATTAATCCATAACTAGCATCCATTGCCCCGCGCATCACCCAGGGATCGACACGTCCTTTTTGCATAGCCGCAAAAACTGCGTGTAAAACTGCCGCCATAAGTGCCAAAACCATAGCAAGATTTCGGCCTACTTCAGTACCTTCAACGGCCAAGACCCACTCAGTCAAAGTCCTAGGCTCCTGTTAAAGCATTTGCAAATTCTTGGGGATCAAAAGCGTCAAGATCATCAATCTGTTCACCCACCCCGATTGCATGGATTGGCAGCGCAAATTTATCTGCCAGAGAAACCAGCACACCGCCCTTGGCGGTACCGTCTAATTTAGTCATAATCAAACCAGACACATCAGCTAGCTTTTGAAAAACTTCGACTTGGTTTAAAGCATTTTGCCCTGTCGTCGCATCTAACACCAAAATCGTGTTGTGAGGCGCACTAGGGTCTTTCTTACGGATTACCCGTATAATCTTTGCGAGTTCTTCCATCAAATCTGTGCGGTTTTGCAAACGCCCAGCGGTGTCTATCATTAGTAGGTCTGCATCATCTGCTTCGGCCTGAGTCATAGCATCAAAGGCCAAGCTAGCTGGATCCGACCCTTCTGGTGCGGTCATGACAGGTACACCTGCACGCTCACCCCAAACCATCAACTGGCCAACAGCTGCAGCCCTAAAAGTATCACCAGCCGCAATCACAACGGACTTACCCGCTTGTTTAAATTGGCTGGCCAACTTCCCAATCGTAGTAGTTTTGCCAGAGCCATTCACTCCAACAACTAAAATGACCTGTGGCTTCTTATTGTAAATTGGTAATGGCCGCGCAACGGGCCCCATGACCCGCGCAATCTCCTCAGCTAATGCAGTTTTTATCTCTGCAGTTGACAGTTTCTTACCAAACCGACCCTCAGCCAAATTAGCGGTAATCTGCACTGCAGTATCGACCCCCATATCAGAGGAGATTAACAGATCTTCCAGCTGCTCCAACATATAATCATCCAAAACCCGACGCGGTATTCGCCCAAACAAGTTAGGTTTTTTAGGTAATAAGTTGACCGGCTTAGTATCAATTACCAAAGGCTCAAACACCACTTTGGATGCCTCTGGCGTTTCTGTAATAATATTAGCCTGCGACTGGACTTCAAGTTTTTCAAATAGCTGATCAACTTCATCTGCAATAGGCTCAGGTTGAATCTCAAACTGGGCTACGGATTGAAGAGCTTTTGGGGTTGGCCTATCACCCTGCTGAACGTCAACTAGAGAAATATCCTCCCGTACAATTGCATCTAGGCCTTCTTCCAGCTTCGCTGAAGATTTAAAAAGCTTGGATTTTAGTTTTCTGAAAAAAGACATCGGAGTGCTCCATAGCATTGCAGTTATCCCGCATGCCACAAATTCATGCACGCTACAATTGGACTGAATGTAATCGGACCGTGAAGTAATGCCAATGGCATATGGGTTTACAAGAGCCCTTTTAAAAAAATTCCCGCCGAGTAGCTACAATAAGGTGAACACTCCCTGGTTAGATCTCTTCAGGGAAATGTTCGATCACAGATTTAATCGGGTTTGGTGCTGCCTGACCAAGGCCACAAATCGAAGTATCTGTCATAGCACTAGTAAGTTCAGTCAAAAGAGATTGATCCCAGGTTTTGGCTCCCATCAGCTTCACTGCTTTTTCGCAACCGACCCTACAAGGGGTACACTGTCCACAGCTCTCATCCTCAAAAAACCGCAGCATATTCAAGGCTGCTCCACGAGCGCTATCCCGCTCTGACAGGACAACAACCGCCGCAGAGCCGATAAACGTGCCCAAAGGTTGTAGTGTATCAAAATCTAACGGCACATCATGAATGGAAGCCGGCAAAAGACCTGAAGACGGCCCACCGGGTTGATAGGCTTTAAAAATATGCCCGTCCAACATGCCACCACAAGCTGAAATTATATCAGTAATAGTTGATCCAGATGGTAGCAGAAAGACGCCTGGGTTTTTTACGCGACCAGATACCGAATAACTGCGAAGTCCACGACGACCATTATGCTCAACCGTGTTTAAACACTCCGGACCCTCACGCACAATCCGCGCCACCCACAACAAAGTTTCAACATTATGTACCAAAGTGGGACGATTATGTATCCCAACGGCAGCCACAAATGGTGGGCGATGCCGGGGCAAACCGCGCTTGCCCTCAATACTTTCAATCATCGCACTTTCTTCACCACAGATATAAGCACCCGCCCCACGACGCAGCTCGATGTACCCCTTAGCCACAAGACCCGCAGCCTCCAACGCTTCAATCTCAGTCGCAAGGATATGTAACACGGCAGGGTATTCGTCCCGCATGTAAATAAAACAGGTTTCAGCCTCAACCGCCCAAGCGGCAATCAACATACCTTCTAAAAACAGGTGAGGTGTCCGCTCTAAGTAGTAGCGATCCTTAAAGGTGCCGGGCTCCCCCTCATCACCGTTGACAGCCAAATAGCGCAGACCCTCGTTACCACGTACAAATCCCCATTTAGTACCAGACGGGAAGCCAGCACCTCCAAGTCCACGCAAACCACTGGCTTTAATTTGAGCTTGAACCTCTTCCCAATTGCCCCCAGCGCGCAACTCCAACAGGCTCGCATAGCCACCCAAATTTTGATAAGCGACCAATTCTTCATACTCGGGAATATCTGCATGAGTGTGGCCAGCGTCGATTGCGGCCATAACTTTTTCGGGGGTGGCATGGTCAATATGATGATGTCCTAGCTCAAGCACAGGCGCTGTATCGCAGCGACCCATGCAGGGTGCGCGTACGACTCGCACGTGCGCGGGGTCTAGGCCTGACTCCAAAGCAAGCTTCAAAGATGCGGCTCCGGCCAATTCACATGACAAACTATCACAAACTCGCACCGTCAGAGCCGGTGGGGGAGCCTCATCCTCTTTTACAACATCGAAATGCGCATAGAAGGTTGCAACTTCGTATATTTCCGCTTGGCTCAGGCGCATTTCTTCTGCCAAAGCCCGCATGTGTACTGCTGAAATATGGCCATAAGTGTCCTGGATCAGGTGCAAGAATTCAATCAAAAGATCCCGACGGCGTGGTTGGTCTGCGAGTAAAAATTGAATCTGCGACCAAGCTAAATCTTCGACCTGACGGCCTTTTGGTCGCACACGACCACGACCAGAACCAGATTTCCAAACGCCCTTTAATGATTGTTTAGCCATGATCATTTCCTCAATTGAATAGAGTTGGTTTAACCTGCATCAGCATCATGAAATAGGGCGAAATACGACACCACTTGGTTCAGATGCGTTTGCCTAATGCCAGAATGTCCCCAACCCCACAACTTTAGAGCAATTGGCCCTGTTCGGACGGTTTTTGTTTTGGTGTTTTAGCACTACCGGCCAAGCTTGTTTGCGCAACGGCAAAATGGCCATCGAAAAATTCAATCTCAATGGATTTAGCTGACTTTGCACCAGTCACATCCGTAATCAAAACCTCACCAGATCGGACAACTGCATAACCACGGCGCAAAGTTTCACGGTATCCTAAGGTTTCGCGCAATCTATCCGTCGTCAGTAATTGCTGTTGCCGCTCAGACATTTGGCGTGCAAAATTTTGCGTCAACCGAGAGCTTAGCTCATCTAGATCCTTACGCAATCTTTGAGTGCGCTCCACCAAAGGCGCAGGGCGCAACCGCGCCATAACCGCGTTCAAAACTTGCCGCTCAGCGATTGTTCGGCGGTCTAAAGCTGGTGGAAGGCGGCGGCCAAGCGTCTGCAGCTGTCGGGCCTCTTGAGCCAACAAACGGAGCAATGCGGAAGGTTTAACTTGTGCGGCGGCGGCCCCTAAACGCAAGTGTTGGCGTTGCACCAGGCTACGCAGGGCCACCGGCAGCCGTCCCTCCCAAACATCCAGTCTTTGCTGAGCATGCATGGTCAAAGTTTCGAGGCGCGGTAAAGCGCGGGACAAGTCTACAAGCCGCTGCTTCCGCCGCGTCATGATATTGACCAAAGCCTGCGCCGACCGGGCGCCCATAGAATTAGTTTCGGCTAATAGATCCAGCCGCACAGGCACGGCGAGCTCCGCTGCTGCAGTGGGTGTCGGAGCCCGTTGATCTGAGACAAAATCAATCAACGTTGTATCAGTTTCATGGCCAACTGCAGATATCAGCGGAATATTTGATGCCGCCACGGCACGGGCCACAATTTCCTCGTTAAAGCCCCATAGGTCCTCGATAGAGCCACCACCACGAGCCACGATAATCAAGTCTGGCCGCGGCAAGGCTCCACCCCTTGACAGTGAATTAAAACCTAAAATTGCCTGGGCCACCTCCGGCGCGCATTTTGGTCCCTGAACCGACACAGGCCAGACTAAAACTTTGCGCGGAAACCGGTCACGCAATCGGTGTAAAATATCACGGATAACCGCACCAGTCGGTGACGTCACAACACCAATAACCTCAGGTAAAAAAGGCAAGTCTTGTCTACGCGCTGGATCAAATAGGCCCTCTGCCGCCAAGGCTACTTTGCGTTTTTCAAGCATAGCCATTAAGGCACCTACACCAGCCACCGCCACGTCATCAACGTTGAGATTATACTTTGATTGCCCACCAAAGGCAGTCATTTTTCCACTAACAACAACCTCCATGCCTTCTTCAGGAAGTACGGAGAGCTTTGAGACTTGGCCTTTCCAAGTAGTACAGGCTAGTGAATTTCTGTCATCTTTAATGTCAAAATACATGTGCCCTGAGCGAGCAAGAATAACCCGTCCTACCTCACCCTTAACTCGGATACGGCCAAACTCTGATTCTAGAGAACGCTTTACTGCCCCAGAAATTTCCGAAACCGTAAATTCTGGGGCGTTCTCTCCTATACGGGGATCATCAATTAGATCAGACATTGTGCACCTTGTGACCAGAGTTGATGCAGCTTAGAACGCCCATGAGCAAAGGCCAAGGGGAGTGCGTGATATGAATATCTTAATCTTGGGCAGTGGTGGCCGCGAACATTCTTTGGCTTGGGCCGTGATCCAAAATCCAAAATGTGATAAATTGATCGTAGCTCCCGGAAATGCGGGCATTACCAAGATAGCAGACTGCGTTTCTCTAGACATTTTGGACGGTGCCGCGGTACTGGATTTTGTGCGTACCAATATAATTGATTTCGTGATCATTGGCCCAGAAGCACCACTGGCTGCCGGGGTTGCAGATGTGTTGCGGGCCGCTGATGTCTTATGCCTTGGCCCGAGCAAAGCGGCCGCACAACTCGAAGTCTCTAAGTTTTTTACCAAATCCGTTTGTGATGCCGCAGGAGCCCCGACCGCAAGCTATAGCCACTTCACGGATATTAACAGTGCGAAAGATTATGTTTACAACTCCGGCATGCCAATCGTAGTCAAAGCAGATGGCTTAGCCGCCGGCAAAGGCGTTATTGTTGCCATGACCCTGCAAGAAGCTCTGGACGCACTCGATCATATGTTTAGTGGCGAGTTTGGCGAAATAGGTGCCGAAGTCGTAATAGAAGAGTTTATGGATGGTGAAGAAGCTTCCTATTTCGTTTTATGTGACGGCACCAATGTTTTGGCAGTTGGCACAGCACAAGATCACAAACGCGTAGGCGAAGGGGACACGGGGCCAAACACTGGAGGCATGGGCGCTTATAGCCCAGCGCCAGTGCTGACCGACGCAATTGCTGAAAAGGCAATGAACGATATAATCAAACCTACCATGGCTGAAATGGCTAAACGCGGCACCCCTTACCAGGGTGTGCTTTATGCAGGTTTGATGATCAAAGATGGTGTGCCACGCTTGGTAGAGTACAACGCCCGATTTGGCGACCCTGAATGTCAGGTCTTGATGATGCGACTTGGGGCACAAGCGCTTGACCTACTCCTAGCTTGTGCTGAAGGGCGGCTTGCCGATGTGCAAGTAAGTTGGGCCGCAGATTACGCTTTGACAGTTGTAATCGCAGCCAATGGCTATCCCGGACCCTACGCCAAGGGCAGTGTAATCGGTGGGCTAGACGCACTTCCCACTACTTCATCTGCGATGTGCTTTCATGCTGGCACCACTGAATTAGGCTCCAGAATCACAGCAAACGGCGGGCGGGTTTTGAACGTGACCGCACGGGCTAGCACTTTAGCTGAGGCACGTACTCAAGCCTATAATATGGTCGACAAAATTGATTGGTCAGAAGGATTTTGCCGTCGTGATATTGGCTGGCGTGCACTGTAAGCAGCTAAAGGTTTCGCTCATACAACGAACTGCCAGAGCCCACTGTTAAATTGCAACAAGAGCCAGCGGTGTATTTGCAGTACCACTCTTTAGATTTGGCGCTCAGGCATCCGAACAACTAATCCATCCAAAGCATCGGAAATACGCAGCTGGCAGGTAAGCCGAGACTGGCCAGGCTTGGGTTCAAATGCAAAATCGAGCATATCTTCTTCCATTCCATCCATGGTGGGCAATTTATCTGCCCAAGTACTATCCACATAGACATGGCAGGTAGAACAAGCACATGCCCCCCCACAATCAGCTTCAATCCCTGGAACATTGTTGTCACGCGCACCTTCCATAACGGTGAGCCCATTAGCCACCTCCACTACATGTTCTGCGCCACTATGTTCAATGTATGTAATTTTAGCCATTTTATTTATCTCATTAGAATTTATCAGTCTTAGGTATCATTTAATTCAAAAATTTCCAGCCCTAATAAGAAAGTTATAAATCTGCTTGCGGTATCTTATAAATGTTCTACATTTGTTCTATGAATTTAAGTAAGTGCCAGACTTGGCCTACCCCACCTGCCGCCCTGCCTCATGCAATGCTAGACCTCCCACCCAACGGTACCCGCATTACAGTGGCAGGCTTAGTATTGGTGCGCCAAAGGCCTGGAACTGCAAATGGAGTGATCTTCATCACGCTTGAGGATGAAACTGGAGTTTGCAATGTAGTTGTGTGGCGTAAACTTTATGAAAAATATCGTAGAGCTATAATTTCCAGTCGTATGCTCCGCGTCACTGGGCGCATACAGCGTGAGGGCGATGTGTGCCATATAATCGCCGAATATGTGGAGGATATCTCCTTCATGCTCGATGAATTATTACTACCGCAGGACAGTAAGGCCACATAGCGATCCTAAACCACATAGAATTTTTTACAGAACAAAGAGCACACATCAAACAAAAAAAGGCGACACAACGGCCACACTAATTTTGTAATTTAGCTTTGCGCTATTCTTGTACTGGCAAGGCCAAAAACCGCGGATCGCTATCACGTCGCACAAGCAAAAGCATAGTCTTGCGGCCACCATCGATTGTGGCTGCAACCTGCGCCTCAAATTCAGAAATCGACGTAATTTTCTTTTGTCCTGCCTCAGTGATCAAATCTCCAGACCTTAGCCCCTTTTTGAACGCCTCTGAAGTTTCGAGTACATCCACCACAACTAAACCTTCTGCATCCTCTTGCAGGCCGAGGCCCTTGCGAATTTCAGCGGTTAAATTCGATAAGGTCATCCCAAACTGTTCAAACTCTTTCGGCGCGTCCTCTTTCGCTGGCGCATCCTCTGTACGAGCCAAACTCGCATCGTCGCGGAGGCCTAAAGTGACGCTAAGGGTCGTCTTCTGACCGTTACGTACTACTACCACGTTCACTGCTTTGCCTACTTCAGTGTTACCGACAGTTTGGACTAAGTCGCGCACATCCTCAACTTCATGACCATCAAATATAATGATTACATCACCTTGAAGCATCCCAGCATCATTTGCTGGGCCATCCGGCACACCTGTGACGACCGCCCCAGCAGCACTATCCAAACCATCAATGCTTTCTGCAATGTCTTCATCCACGTCCTGTATGCGCACACCCAACCAACCACGGCGGATTTCGCCGAACTCAGTGAGTTGATCCACAACTCGGCTCACCACATTTGATGCCATAGAAAACCCAATTCCAATGGACCCACCGTTAGGAGATAAAATAGCGGTGTTAACGCCGACAACTTCGCCATCGAGATTAAACAAAGGCCCACCAGAATTACCTCGGTTTATTGCTGCGTCAGTTTGGATGTAATCATCGTAAATCCCAG
>JAVLEV010000014.1:15347-22139 GCA_031920365.1 Planktomarina sp.
GAATTACCTCGGTTTATTGCTGCGTCAGTTTGGATGTAATCATCGTAAATCCCAGCCAAAGCCCTGTTGCGGGCCGATACGATACCTGCTGATACTGAAAACCCCTGACCTAGTGGATTGCCCATTGCGACGACCCAGTCGCCAACACGGGCGGTATCACTGTCGCCAAAACTCACAAATTCCAAAGGTATCTCAGAATCAACTTTTAACACCGCAATGTCAGTATTTTTATCAGTACCGATTACTTTTGCAGCTAATGTTTTACCAGAGAAAAACTCAATTTCGATTTCGTCTGCACCATCGATCACATGATTATTAGTCACAATAAAACCGTCTGCAGAAATCACAAATCCCGACCCCAAAGCAGATGATCGGCTTGCACCTCCTTTTCCACCTCCGCGGCGGCGATCTTCAAACTCTTTAAAGAACTCTTCGAACGGGGATCCCTTTGGCACAATCCCGCGCGGCACTTGATCCGCGCGGCCGGCAATAACAGTTGTGGTTGTAATGTTAACCACTGAAGGGCTAATATCTTCTGCCAGATCTGCAAAACTATTGGGCATCATCTGGGCTGGCGCCTGAACCACTTGCATCATCAAAAGAATTATAGTTGCGGTCAAAATCCAGGCCAAACGCATTTGGTTGAATGTCTTGGGTACGCGTACGGCAATAGATTTCATCGTTATCTCCTTTACGGTCGCCTACAGCAGGCAGACCATACTTCTTTTAACTTCCACCATTGGATATAGGTCAGCAGGGTTTCAACTCAATGGCACGTTACAAAGACTCAACAATACGTGAGCAGAGTATGCACAAAAAATCTCTGATTAAGTCACTAAAAGCATCAGAATAAGCCCAGCCAAGAGCAACAAGGCCCCCAACTTCCGGCGTGCAGAAATTGATAAAGACTTCAGTGCATTGAGTACCGCCTCAATGGCATAAGGGGCTAGTAAATATACTAGCCCCTCAGCAATCATTATAGCCGCAAGGCCAAATAATAGGTTTTGGATCACTTAGCCACGCGGGGTGATGACGACTGAAGATAAGTTAAAAACTCATGGTCCGGTGGGATCACTAAAGTCGAATTATCAGCCGTTATCGAAGTCTCATAAGCTCTCAAAGACCGATAAAAATCAAAAAACTCTGGATCAGCACCAAAAGCCTGCGCCAAAATCTTTGTTCTTTCAGCGTCAGCTTCACCTTCAATTATCAACCCATCTTTACGCGCCTCTGATAGCAATTCTTCATAGGTACGGTCGGCCACAGCAGTAACACGTTGGGCAGCTTCCCGACCACGCGCCCTTTCATCAGTTGCTTCACGTTCTCTTTCAGCAATCATCCGCTGTAAAGTAGCATCAAAGTTTTGCTCAGGTAGATTTGTTTGGCGCAGCCTTACGTCGACCACATCAAGACCAAGGTCTGCAGCACGAACTTGTGCCGCAACACGGATACTTTCCATCAGCCTGGCTCGTTCTGGCGAAAGAATAGCATTAGATGTTACCCCATCCGCGCCCAAAACTGCCCGAATTTGACCGTCCAGTATATCATTCAGCTGAATGCTAGCCTCGCGTTCGCCACCGGCACCCAGAGCTTGCCGAAACTGCACAATATCTGCAATTCGGTACATTACAAAAGCATCCACCTCGAGACGCCGGTCATCGGCCGGCGTAACTTCAATAAGTGGGGTCTCCAATTGTAATATTCGATCCTCAAATCGAACAACTTGATCCAACCAAGGGAATTTAAAACCCAAACCTGGATCTGTTTTGACCTGTTTTATCTGACCAAACCGAAGTACCAGAACTTTTTCACGCTCGTCCACGATAAACAAAGACATCAAGGTCACAACCGATACTGCTACGGCGAAGATCACTGCAATACGAGATTTCATCGACATTAGTTAGACCCTCCCTGTGAGTTTTTGCGCAATTCATTTAGAGACAAGTATGGCACGACACCTGCACCTCCATCTCCGTTGTCCATTATTATTTTATCCACGTTACCTAAAACCTTCTCTAAGGTCTCAATATAAAGCCGACGGCGTGTGACCTCTGGTGCAACTTTATATTCCTTTAGTACTGCTGAGAAACGGCTTGCCTCACCCAAAGCTGCGTTTACAACTGTCGCACGGTAGCCTTCGGCGGCCTCTAATATCTCCGCACCCGCACCACGAGCTTGTGCCAACCGTTGGTTGGCATAAGCATCCGCTTGGCGTTCACGTTGATCGCGCTCTTGCTCAGCAGCTTGAACGTCACGGAAAGCGTCAATTACTGAAACCCGCTTTTGAGAACCGTCAACGGCAGTAACAATTACCTGTCGGCTTGGTGGGTCAACCTTGTTAAAGTTTACACGCAGGACGGAAATGCCCGTTTCGCGCTCATCAAGCGTTTTCTGAATTAGCTGCCGTACGTTAGCTTCGATAGCAGCACGATCACGATTTAAAATCGGTGCCAACTCAGACTGTGCGATCACCTCACGCATTGCTGCCTCGGAAATAGCGCGGACCGAAAGTTCAGGTTCCTTGAGACTAAACAAAAAGTCACTGGCATTTTTAATATTCCATACCACCTGAAAATCAATATCCACGATGTTTTCATCGGTGGTAAGCATTAACCCTAAACCACTATCACGGCTTCCATTAATGCCTAAAGACTCAGTACGGTTTGTGGTGACGTTAAATTTTTCGTAAGTTACGAGTGGCCAAGGCGCAAAATTCAAACCATTAGTACCAATTGCACTGAACTCCCCCAGAAACAGCTCGACCGACTGCTCTTCCGGTTTGACCGTGTAAAACGATGCAAAAAGCCACATCACAACGGCGGCAAGGCCTGCAAATAAGAACGTACCGCGAGGCAATCCAGCGCCGCCATCACCGGAGGCACCGCCTCCACCATTACCTTTGCCACCCATCAACACGCGCAGTTGTTCTTGGCCTTTGCGCATTAATTCATCTATTTCCGGGATCTGTGGCCCGTCTGGTTTGCGGTCATTGCCGCCATTACCGTTGTTATTGCCCTTATTGCCGCCGCTTCCGCCACTGCCCCAAGGGCCACCATTATTATCCGCCATTCAGCATTTTCCCTTCGCAGTCATTCTGCATATTTATCATACTTGTGGTCCACATCAAAATATTCAAGCGGTACGCACGGGAGATTTCATTGTTACAAGTTCTTCTGACATTGTTGGGTGTACAGCGCAAACCCTATCGAAATCTTCTTTTGTAGCCCCCATTTTTACAGCAATGCCAGCCATTTGGATCATTTCACCAGCTCCATCCGCGACTATATGACAACCTAATACTTTACGAGTTGCCTGGCTTACAACCAATTTCATCAGAACTTTATGCGGGTCACTAATGAAAGAGGTGTTCATCGGGCGAAAAGACGTCGCATAAACTTCGATTGCCTCCTCCGCACGAGCATCCTCTTCGCTTAGCCCAATCGTACCATATTCCGGTTGTGTGAAAACGGCCGATGGAATTAGTGCGTGATCCACCCGAGTTGGTTTACCTTTTAACGCCGTCTCTACAAAGGCCATTCCCTCGCGGATAGCTACTGGAGTAAGGTTCACTCTATTAGTAACATCACCAATCGCATAAATTGACGGCACTACAGTTTGGGAATACGCATCCACCTCTACCGCGCCTGCGGGGTCAAGGCTCACACCCAGGGCTTCAAGACCAAGCCCCAGACTATTGGGCGTACGACCAGTGGCGTACATCACCAAATCGAAATCATGCACGCCACCTTGGGTATCAGTAACCTGCAGACAACCCCCAGATTTATCGATCCGGACAATATTGGTTTCAGTCACAATCGTCACACCACGCTCTTGCATACCTTGCGAAATCACATCGCGTGCTTCTTCATCAAAACCACGCAAAACTTTCGTACCGCGATACCAAAGATGGGCGTCAACACCGAGGCCATTGAGAATGCCGGCAAATTCACAAGCAATATAACCACCGCCCACAATCAACATCCGCTTAGGCAGTGACTCCAGGTGGAAAATCTCGTTCGAAGTGATGGTATGCTCCGCGCCTGGAACCTGGGGTACCGAAGGCCAGCCACCAGTAGCAACCAAAATCGTTTTTGCTGAAAATTCACGGCCATCGGACAAACGGACTGTGTTAGTGCCCATTATTGTCGCTCGGAAGTCATAAGTTTCAACGCCAGAGCTCTTAAGGAGGTTGCGATAAATTTCTTCTAGTCGATCAAGTTCGCATTCCAAATTAATGCGAAAAGCTGGCCAGTCAAAGTACCCAGTCTTGACATCCCAACCATAAGCGGCAGCTTGCTGCATCGCTGGCGCATAACTGGAGGCATAGACCATAAGCTTTTTTGGCACACAGCCACGTATCACACAGGTCCCACCATAGCGACTTTCCTCAGCCAGACCAACTTTTGCGCCAGTATCAGCCGCCGCGACACGAGCTGCGCGGACACCTCCCGAGCCACCACCAATCACAAAAAGATCATAATCAAAAGCCATAGTCATTCACCTAATATTGTTTAGAACTCTCGCCCTCTTGAATACATAACCAGCATAGTTTTAGATTTTAGCTCCTAGAGTGTTCTTCAAGGGTACCGTCACTCGCTCCAAGCACTACCAGATCACAAATATTAATAAACAAACCATTTTCAACCACACCTGGCACTTGATTTAGCGCAATAGCCAATTTTGTGGGATTAACAATCCGTCCCAAATGCAGATCAAGTATGTAATTGCCCTCATCTGTCATGAATGGTGCATCGCCGGCCACCCGCATGGTAATATCGCGGCCTGCAACGTCCTGCGTGGCCAAGAGACTAGCGATCTGATTTTGCGTTGACTTCAGACCAAAGCCTAAAACCTCTATTGGCAATGGGAACTGACCCAAATGCGTAACGCATTTATCGAAATCTGCGATCACAATCATCTTATCACTGGCGGACGCAACAATTTTTTCTTGCAACAAAGCCCCCCCACCACCTTTAATCAGGCTGAGGTTGGAATCAAATTCATCAGTACCATCAATGGTTATATCCAGACGGCCGGCTTCATCCAGGGTAATCACCTCAAGCCCTAATTCGCGGGCAAGGATAGCTGTATGGGCAGACGTTGGCACCCCTTGAATGCGGAGGTCTTCTTTACGCACGCGCTCAGCCAAACATCTCACCATCCATGCCGCTGTTGATCCAGTACCCAAGCCCAGTTTCATGCCGTCTTCCACAAATTCAACAGCCCGTTTAGCCGCGACATATTTGGCCTTATCGTCAGATGATAATTTAGCAAACATTAAATATGGCCCCTCAAATTTTTTACTGTATAAACCAAAGCACACATCAGACGCGAGGGCTGATTTACGCTACTTTACAGAACTCAGACGCGTAAAATAGAGAAAGGGTCGTATTTTAGCTGGTGCCAGCCCCACAAGCGTGATCAACGCGAGCTAATAACACCTGCGAGGTCGTACATGTTCCTGTCTGTATTCGATATGTTCAAGGTTGGCATTGGGCCAAGCTCATCACACACCATGGGGCCCATGGTGGCCTCTGGAATGTTTTTAGATCTCTTGCGTGCCAGCCCATTTGTGCCGGCCGGCGTGCAAGCGCGACTGCATGGATCTTTAGCTTTTACTGGCATTGGTCATGCCACCGACAGAGCCACTCTTCTTGGACTTGCCGGCTTTCATCCTGCTACATTCGACGCAGCAAAGGGCGAAGCTGCCCTGAAAGCTATAGAGCGCGATAAAGTTGTGCACCCTAAAGGCTTGCCTACCCTTCGATTAGATCCAGCCAGTGATATACTTTTTGATTATGGGCCACCCTTGCCCAGGCATGCCAACGGCATGGTCCTTATGGCCACAGATTCTCAGGGTGATGTCATCTTGCAGCAATCGTATTATTCAATAGGCGGTGGCTTTGTAGTTACTGCAGAAGAGATGGAAAGCGGAACCAAAATCGGTGATATTGCTCCCTATCCTCATGAATTCAACTCCGCGAACGAATTACTGGACCTCTGCGCCAAACAAGGCAAATCAATTTCCGAAATAAAACGCGAAAATGAGCTAAGCCGCCGTAGCGCTCCAGAACTGGAAAAAGGCTTGGCAGAGATATGGGGCGTGATGACTGCATGCATCGATCGCGGACTGAAGAAAGATGGTATCCTCCCTGGTGGATTAAACGTGAAGCGTCGCGCTAAAGGCATCTATGACGCGTTGATCGCCGAACGTGGCCTGAACATGTCAGCGCCACACACCATTAACGATTGGATGAGCGTTTACGCCATGGCAGTAAACGAAGAAAATGCAGCGGGCGGTCAAGTGGTGACAGCACCAACTAATGGAGCCGCGGGAGTCGTACCAGCAACAATTCGCTATTGGTTGGACCATGTGCCAGGAGCGAACAGTCGCCAAATACCCGATTTCCTACTTACGGCTGCTGCTATTGGTGGCTTGATCAAATTCAATGCTAGTATTTCAGGTGCAGAATGTGGGTGCCAAGCAGAAGTGGGAAGCGCTGCTGCCATGGCTGCAGCTGGTCTGTGCGCAGTTTTGGGTGGGACCTTTTTGCAGGTGGAAAATGCCGCGGAAATTGCACTGGAACATCACCTCGGGATGACCTGTGATCCAGTTAAAGGATTGGTACAAGTGCCGTGTATCGAGCGGAACGGTTTAGGCTGTATCAAGGCCGTCTCCGCAGCAAGCTTAGCGATGCGCGGCGATGGCACGCATCTAGTATCACTCGACGCTTGTGTTGAAACAATGCGCCAAACTGGCGTTGATATGCATGAAAAATATAAAGAAACTTC
>JAVLEV010000015.1:0-21643 GCA_031920365.1 Planktomarina sp.
GGCTCTAAAGGCGGTTTGTGTATTGATCCTCGGGCCTATGATGAACATGAGCTGGAGCAAATTACTCGTCGCTTTGCTTATGAATTGATTAAACGTGATTTGATCCACCCATCACAAAACGTCCCTGCGCCAGATATGGGCACGGGAGAACGTGAGATGGCGTGGATTGCAGACCAATATCAAAGGATGAATACAACTGATATTAACGCACGCGCGTGTGTCACTGGTAAGCCTGTGAACGGTGGAGGCATTCAGGGTCGTACTGAGGCGACTGGGCGAGGTGTACAATATGCCTTGCAAGAATTTTTTCGTCATCCTGAAGATATAAAAGCAGCTGGCTTAAGCGGAAAATTGGATGGAAAGTCTATAATTGTTCAGGGCTTAGGTAACGTAGGATACCACGCTGCAAAATTTTTAAGTGAAGAAGATGGCGCACGGATTACTGCTGTGATTGAACGTGATGGTGCTGTGAGCAACCCTGATGGGCTTGACATAGAAGACCTAAAAGCTTGGATTTCAGAGCACGGAGGAGTGAAGGATTTTCCTGGTGCAAGGTACACAGCTGATGGATCATCTATTCTACAAGCCCCTTGTGATATTCTAATTCCAGCTGCACTCGAGGGTGTAATCCACCGCAATAATGCAGATGCTGTAAAGGCCCGTCTTATAGTCGAGGCGGCAAACGGGCCTGTGACTGCTGGAGCTGATTTGATTTTGCGTGGCAAAGGGGTCGTTATTATTCCTGATATGTACGCTAATGCGGGTGGTGTAACTGTTTCTTATTTTGAGTGGGTGAAAAACTTAAGCCACATACGGTTTGGACGGATGGAACGTCGCCGTGAAGAATCAAGAAACCAATTGATTGTCGAAGAGCTGGAACGTTTAAGTTTGGCTTCGGATATCGGATGGCAGCTTACCCCAGATTTCAAAATGAAATACCTCAAAGGTGCAACGGAGCTTGAGTTGGTCCGCTCGGGTCTCGATGATACGATGCGGGGCGCCTACAATGATATGGCTGAAGTGTGGCGTACTCGTAGCGATGTTCCCGATATGCGAACTGCAGCCTATCTGGTAAGTATTGGTAAAGTAGCTGGCGCCTACACTGCCAAAGGCTTGTGAATAAGTTAGAGTTAGGTTGAGGTTTAAGAACTTACCCTGCAGTTTTTTAGGCTGCAGGGTTTGAAGAACAAATATTTTTTTATGTAATTATGCTCCCCAGAACCTCATGCCATATCGTGATCTCAAGCATTGACACATGAAATTGACTATGAGAATTTGGCTACAAGAATTGATTTAGGGTGCTCTCTTGAGGAGCACACTTGAGGGCGAGGAAGTAGAGAATTTGCGACGCCTGTTCAAATGGATGATGACTACAAATTTTACCTTGTTAGGCTTTGTGTTTTTTGCATGCGTTTTTAATTTAATAGCCTTCCAGTACCCACTATTACAGTTCGCCATAGAGGTCAGTGATTTGACTGAGGTTCATGGTGTAATCCAGATAGCCTCTTTGCAAGTTCTTCAGTTCTGTCTTTTGGCGATGACATTGCTTTTGTTTTCAACTGTATCTGTATCTTTAATGAAGTCTACTGCCGCTGTTTTACTGATTTGCAATGCATTTGGGCTATACTTTATGGTGACCTATGGAGTTGAAATAGACCGTTCTATGGTTGCTAATATTTTCAATACGGACCTTCGAGAAACAGCAGAACTTTTGCATGTTTCCATGATCCCTTTTATTTTACTTTTGGGCTTTCTACCTGCTCTTATGGCCTTGTTAATTGGCGTAAGGGCACCTCGGCGTATTTGGCGCTTGGCCTATTGCGGGGGGGCTATTGTGCTATTAACCCTATGGATTGTTGCAACGTCTTTCACTGTGCTTTGGTACGACAAATATGCCTCTCGAATGGGTGGTAAAATTTTGCCGTGGTCTTACATTATCAACACGGTAAGATATTTCAATCGTGAGGCTATGGATAATCGTGAGCAGGTACTATTACCAAAAGCGTACTTCTTGACCGAAACACCTCTAAAAAAAGAGGTAGTTATCCTTGTGATCGGTGAGGCAGCTCGTGCGGATCGGTTTGCAGCGCTGGGCTATAAACGCCAAACTAATCCCTTTACGGCTGATCAACAGCTTGCCGCTTTTCCAATTGGATTATCTTGTGCCACTAATACTATTGCTTCGACTGCGTGCATTCTCACCCATGAGGGTAGTGACGCATCCTCGCGTACGACATTTGAACCTTTGCCAAGTTATCTAAAACGGCATGGAATTATGACGATTTTTAGGAGTAATAATTCTGGTCCACCACCTTTGGATGTTGATATCTACCAAACAACGGCCGAGATTTTGATTGGATGCAAAGGAGCAGATTGCCCATTGAGCGCTTATGATAGTGTTTTAAACTGGAAGTTATCAGAGCTATTAACTGATACAGAGGCCGATAGAGTTTTTGTAGCCCTGCACCAAAGTGGAAGTCATGGACCTGCCTATTATAAAAAATATCCGCCTGATTTTGAATATTTTATGCCGGTATGCAAGACTGTCCAGATTGCAAAATGTACCGAAGAAGAGCTAAATAATGCCTACGACAATACCATAAGATATACCGATAGCTTGATTGCTGATTTGATCTCTCAATTGCAGGAGCTTGAAGATGTGAACTCTACTTTAATTTATGTCGCCGATCACGGCCAGTCCTTGGGTGAAGGTGGCTTCTATCTTCATGGCGCACCGATTGCGATAGCCCCATTGGAACAAAAAGAAGTCCCCTTTTTAGTATGGATGTCTGAAGGTTTTCAGCAATCGCGTAGTCTAAAAAATTCTGAAATTTTGAGGGATATAACGTTTCCACATGACTTCCCATTCCACAGTGTTATGGGCGCATTTGGAATGCGCAGCGAGATTTATAAACCGCAATTTGATGTTTTCAACTTTTCGAATGGAGGAAGTTGAGGTGACTTTTATCAATATCCTCACAGAGCCTATTAGAAACTTTTATAGACACACTATTCTTGTTATTATGATGTTTTTGATAATTATCGTGGCGTCAATTTACCCCAGTGATTTGGAAAATGACTACGCGGTTTCTAGAGGCGGTCATGAAATGCCGTTTGTCGCTGCTACTGAAAGTTATGGCCGTCATATTAATACAATACTGCCTTTTGCTTTGGCATTACTGCTCAAAGACAAAGACGGGCTAAAGCAGCTCGGCTTTATCACAGTTGCGGGCATTCTAGCGTCGCATGGCCCCAAGCGCTTGCTTAACGATGTTGAAATAATGGGAACAAGGCTTGGGCAAAGGCCTAATTCATCCACAAGTAAGCATAACATTCCCTCTGGCCATTCAACTCTTGCGGGGGCATGTGCATATTTTATCATGAGGCGTTATAATAAGTGGTTGGGTTTGATTGTTATCCCAGTGTTACTCGCCACGATGTATGCGCGGGTTATGTTGGACAAACATACGGTTTCTGCTACTATTGCCGGAGCTGCCACTGGGCTTCTTGTAGCTGGCTTATTTACTACTAAGTTTTCTGATTTTCGTAATAGTCTACGGCGGCTTTTTTTGGGGTAACATGACGTCTATAAACTCCTCACCGCGTGAGCCATTTTCGAAAATGCTTCCTAATATTGTGACGATTTTTGGAATATGTGTCGGCCTGACTGCCGTAAGAATGGCGTTAGAGGGCAATATTAATCTAGCTCTTTATTTACTTGTCTTTGCGATGATCTTGGATGCTGTGGACGGGCGTCTTGCACGAGCGTTGCAGAGTGAAAGTAAGATTGGTGCTGAGCTGGATACGCTCGCCGATTTCTTCAACTTTGGCATCGCGACACCGCTGGTCATATATTTAACTATCTTCGCTGATACGGCGGCTTCTAGATTTGGCTGGATCGCTGTAATGGTGTTTTCCGTATGTTGCGCGCTGCGTTTGGCGCGTTTTAACGTGAGCCAAAGTAGTGAGGTCAAAACCGTTAATTTCGTAGGAGTCCCGGCCCCAGCTTTGGCCTGCCTTGGACTATCACCGCTGTTTTTGGTAATGGTGGGCGTTGATGTGGCAGAGCATTATGCAGTGCCGGCAGTAATCTTTGTGTTGATATGCGCGGCGCTTGCGGTAGGGACCTTTCCGACCATGTCTCTAAACGGAATAACTTTTCCGGCCTCGATGCGATTGCTGGTCATCTTGCTGGTAGTAACATTTTTAGTCTGCTTGATTGTCTTTCCATGGTATACACTTCTATCTGCAAATACTGTCTATTTAGTGATGATTCCGATTTTTGCCTATACAAATAAGTCTAAGCTGGCCGTGGGCCTTTAACCTATGAAACTTAGAAGGCCCGTCCACCCGTTGATTTTTGTTGCGGTATCTATTGCAGCCGTTTTTGCGCTACATAATTCCACATTCTGGAGTATTTGGGCTGAAATTTTCTATGGCTCACTTGGTCGCGGCATCGTCTTTGCGGGGGCGTTCTTTTTGCTCTGCTGTGGTCTTGTTTCGATTTTTGCCTTTAATTGGTTGTTGCGCCCGCTCATTGCTATGTTGTTTGTTCTATCAGCGGTGACGTCGTTTTATATGGATCGACTCGGCGTGGTGATTGACCGAGAGATGATCCAAAACGCATTATCTACCACCATAACTGAAGGCAAACACCTAGTCACGGGGCCTCTTGTAATTTGGGTGTGTTTGGCTGGTTTGTTGCCTGCGGTATTGGTTTCCTACATTCAACTATCTGACCGGAACTTTATCAAAGCCGTCTGGCAAAACATGCTCACTTTTTTGCTCTGCGCAGTTGGGTTTGTTGGGCTGATTACAACTGACTTAAAAGGCAATGCTTCCATTTTGCGGTCGCGAATTGATCTAAAGTCCAGTTTTCAACCGTTGGCGCCTATCGTAGAATCTTTTCGTTATGTTGCTATGCTTACCCGCTCTGCGACGTTGGAATTCAACGAAATTGGTCTTGATGCCGCCTTGGCTGAGGATTTTAACGTGTTGGGGAAACCAAAACTAACCGTGGTTGTAGTGGGAGAAACTGCACGAGCGCAGAATTTCAGTTTGGGTGATTATTGGCGTGTGACTAATCCAGAACTGGCCAAAAAAGATATTGCGTATTTTGACAATGTTTCAAGCTGCGGCACATCTACCGCCGTGTCTTTGCCTTGCATGTTTTCTAAATTTGACCGCTCTGCATATTCTTATGAGCGTGGGGAATCGCATGAAAATATTTTGGATGTAATGCAACGAGCCGGATACCGGGTAGAGTGGATCGATAACAACACTGGCGACAAAGGGCTGGCGGCGCGGATAGCTTATTCTTCAGTGACATATGCCGATGATCCTACCTTTTGCGGGGAAGGCGAATGCGTTGATGGCATTTTAGTAGATGAAGTTGTTCGGCGATTGGCAGGCATTCAATCGGACACAGTCTTGGTCTTGCATCAAATTGGTAGTCACGGACCGGCGTATTATCTGCGATATCCAAAGGCTTTTGAACGTTTCCAGCCGGCCTGCCGTACGTCCAATTTTAGTGACTGCACGGTAGAAGAGGTGACTAATGCATATGACAATACCATAGCATATACAGATAAGGTTTTGGGAAATTTAATTGATCTTCTGGCTATGCAAGATAATTTGAGTACATCGATGATCTACGTCTCTGATCATGGAGAATCCTTGGGAGAAAATGGGCTTTACCTGCATGGCGCTCCTTATTTCATGGCCCCTGATGAGCAAACTAGAGTACCGATGATTATTTGGCTTTCGGAGAGTTATCAGCGAGCCATGGGGGTAGATCTTGAATGCTTGATGGCTAAATCTGATGCAGATTATTCCCATGCAAACCTGTTTCATACTCTGTTAGGCATGAACGGAATAGAGACTGCTGAGCGTGACCCGAAACTTGATATTTTTGACACTTGTAGGAATAATACTGATGGTTAAAAAGCTTAAGCCTCCTAAAAAAGTACAGGGCATCGCGCATATCTTTGTGGCAGCTGCCTACTCATGGTTTGGGGCAAAACGGCTTTGGGCGGAGACTGCCGTTCGGCATGAATTGCTTTTGGGAGGGCTTATCCTAACATTTTTTGCTCTGATTGGCGCGGCCACTACGTATTTTATGTTGGCAATTCTGTTAATTTTGCTCACTATTGTTGTTGAGGCGCTGAACACTGCTATTGAGGAAATTGTAGATTTTGTGTCTCCGGAATGGTCTCTCGCGGCAAAACATGCCAAAGACCTCGGATCATTGGCAGTGTTCTGTATGCTTTGTTCAAACGGGATTTTTGCGCTCTTCGTCACCCTAACAACTTTTGATTGGATTTAGTCCCATGAATATGATGAAAGTCATCGCCGTTCCAATGCACCCTGAGGGCCGCAAATTTGTAGCCATTTTTGCGGCTATAACGGTGGCGCTTTGGCTAGTGTGGAAGCCATTATTTTGGCTGGGTGTTGGCATGACAGTATGGTGCTACTATTTCTTCCGTGACCCAGTGCGGTCAGTAGCGCAAAAGCCGGGGCTCGTTTTATCGCCTGCCGATGGGGTCATATCGCTAATCACCAAGACGGTTCCACCAACCGAAATGCTTCTAGGTGATAAGCCTTTAACGGGAGTGTCGGTGTTTATGAATGTGTTCAACTGTCATGTTAACAGGGCGCCAATGCCAGGGGAGGTGATTGCGATCACTTATCACCATGGAAAATTTGTAAATGCTTCTCTGGATAAAGCCAGTGAGCACAATGAGCGCAATTCCATCACTATAGAAGGAGCTGATAAAACCCGGATTGGTGTCACCCAAATCGCTGGTTTAGTAGCGCGCCGGATTGTCTCCTTTACCAAGGTTGGTAATAGTTTGAGCGTGGGTGAGAGGTTTGGTCTCATTCGGTTTGGCAGTCGTTTAGACGTATTTTTGCCAGATGGGATCGAGCCGGCAGTAGGTCTGGGCCAAACGGCGGTTGCCGGTGAAACCGTTTTAGCCCATCTTGGCGAGCAAAATGAAGAGTGGCCGATACTGTCCGTATAAGCCTTTATTTACCGACAGTTGTATGGCAACTGTGATGTAGCCCTTGCCAAACGGCCAGTATTTTCATTCTATAAATTCTATTTGTTTTTTATGGATACATCCAAATGCGTTTTTCAGCTCTAAAAATCTTAACTGAAGGCCTGACTGGCAATCGTGGCTGGAGTGCGCATTGGCGCGATCCGGAGCCGGCTAAAGAATATGATATTGTTATAATTGGTGGTGGAGGACACGGTCTGTCGACAGCCTACTATTTGGCTAAGGAACATGGGTTTAAAAAAATTGCTGTTCTGGAGAAGGGCCATATCGGGAGTGGTAATATTGGCCGTAACACAACAATTGTCCGCGCTGATTATTTTTTGCCAGGAAATTCAGAATTTTATTCGTATTCCTTAAAGCTATGGGAGGGGTTGGAAACAGACCTCAATTATAATGTGATGCACTCTCAACGCGGTATGGTAGGCTTGTTTCATAGCGATGGTCAGAGAGATGAGGCGATACGCAGGGCTAACTCCATCCGCAATCAAGGTGACGATTCGGAGCTGTTGAGTGTGGATCAGCTACGTAAAATGCTGCCCTATCTAGACTATGATCAGGGCCGATTTCCTATTTATGGTGGCCTGTTGCAGCGTAGGGCGGGCACTGCGCGCCATGATGCGGTGGCTTGGGGCTATGCCAGAGGCGCCGATCAGTGTGGTGTTGATTTGATCCAAAACTGCGAGGTGACTGGCATTGATATAAAGGCGGGTATAGTTCAGGGCGTGCAAACCTCGCGTGGTGCTATTCGGGCCAAAAAGGTGGGTATCGTGGTTGCTGGGCGTAGTAGCCAAGTGGCTGCGATGGCGGGAATGCGCTTGCCTATTGAAAGCCATGTATTGCAAGCTTTTGTGACAGAAGGCCTTAAGCCCTGCATTGATCACGTGATCAGCTTTGGTATGGGGCATTTCTATATTAGCCAATCTGACAAGGGTGGGCTGGTGTTTGGTGGGGATCTTGACATGTATGCTAGCTATGCTGCGCGTGGTAATTTGCCGATGGTTGAACATGTGGCTGAAGCTGGCATGACCTTAATGCCGATGATCGGTAAAGCGCGGATGTTGCGTAGTTGGGGTGGCATTATGGATATGACCCCTGATGGTTCTCCCATCATCGATAAAACCCATATTAAAGGCTTATACCTAAATGCGGGCTGGTGTTATGGCGGCTTTAAGGCGGTGCCGGCCTCTGGAAATTGCTTTGCCCATCTGATGGCTACCGGTTCCCCGCATGCAGCGGCGAAGGGCTTCCGGTTGGATCGCTTTCGTACTGGTCGCGGTTTGATGGATGAAGAGGGCACCGGCGCCCAACACAATCTGCATTAAGGGGTAAGATGGTTTTCTCTCATTGGAAATATCGACCCGTAAGTCATGAGGATTTGATAATATGCGGATAGAGTGCCCACTCTGCGGCACGCGCGATAGGCGCGAATTTTATTATGCGGGCCACGCTGGCGTTTTGGACCGTCCAAATCCAGACGCTTCAGTCGAATTGTGGGACGATTATATGCATAATCGCGATAACCCGGCGGGGCCTACTGATGATCTGTGGCTCCACGAGTTCGGCTGTGGTGCTTGGCTGGTGGTACGTCGTGATACAGTGTCGCATGCGGTAATCTCTACGCGACTGGCCAAGGGAGATCAGTTGTGAGAGTATCCGGAAAAGGCTTGATAAATCGCAAATTAGTCCTGAATTTCAAATTTAACAACCAGCCCTTCCAAGGATTTTCAGGTGATACTCTGGCCAGCGCACTTTTGGCCAATAATCAAAAATTAGTGGCGCGCTCATTTAAGTATCACCGCCCTCGTGGAGTCATGACAGCTGGATCTGAAGAGCCGAATGCCTTGATGACCATTCATCGCAGTGGCTCACAGGAGCCTAATACCCGCGCTACGGTTCAGCCGTTATATGATGGGTTGGTGGCCCAGCCGCAAAACGCCTGGCCTTCATTGAGGTTTGACGCTTTGGGTGTAAACGATCTTTTGTCACCGTTTTTGTCTACTGGATTTTATTATAAAACCTTTATGTGGCCGCGAGGGTTTTGGGAGCGGGTCTATGAGCCCTTCATTCGCCGTGCCGCTGGTCTTGGCGCATTGGCTGATGTCTATGATCATGTTCTTTACGAGAAAGCTTTTGCCCATTGTGACCTGCTGGTCATCGGTGCTGGACCTTCAGGCTTAATGGCGGCACTGACCGCTGGGCGTGCCGGTTTGGATGTAATTTTGGCAGATGAGAACAACTGCCTTGGTGGACGGTTGCTGTCAGAAGTGGAAGAGGTCGGGGCCGTTGCAGGCCATATATGGGTAGATTCCGTTTTGGCTGAGTTAATGGGGCTGAGCAATGTGCAGATCATGGCTGACACGACAGTGACTGGTGCTTATGATCAGGGCACCTATGGAGCCCTGGAGCGGGTGGGTCATCATCTTGACGTAGTACCTGAGGGTTTGCCCTTGGAAACCTTTTGGCGCATCACAGCTAAACGTGCCATTCTATGCGCCGGTGCGTTAGAACGGCACATCGCCTTTCCAGACAATGACCGCCCCGGGATCATGACAGCTAGTGGAATGCGCAGCTACCTTAATCGCTACGGTGTTAGCCCGGGCCAGAAAATTGCAGTGTTTGGTAATAATTCTGATGCGCATCGTACCGCACGTGATTTTGCCCAGGCTGGTATTGAGGTGGTTGCAATGATTGATAGCCGGGAGGGAATAGAAGAGCACGCAGACTACCCCATTTATGCGGGGGCAGAAGTTGTGGGCACCTCTGGACGCTTGGGCCTCCGTAGCGTCATTATACGCCAAAATGGCATAATTAAGACAATAGAATGTGATGCGCTGGGCGTGTCAGGTGGTTGGAACCCGTCAGTGCATCTCACCTGCCATATGAATGGTAGACCTGTATGGGATCCGAGGTTGGCAAGCTTTCTACCCCAAAAAGGCGCTATTCCAGGCATGTCAGTTGCTGGTGCTGCTGCTGGGACCATGAGTACCGCAGGCGCTTTGGCTCAAGGCTATGAAATGGCGTTGAGCGCGGCGAAGGATCTTGGCAAACGACCCAAGGCCTTTGATCTACCTTCAGCCGAAGATGTGCCCTACGAGATTGAGCCCTTGTGGAACGTAGGTGGCAAAGGCCGAGCATGGTTAGATTTCCAAAATGATGTGACCACTAAAGACGTCAAACAAGCAGCTCAGGAGAATTTTAGCTCGGTTGAGCATATGAAGCGATACACAACCCAAGGCATGGCCACAGATCAGGGCAAAAACTCCAATGTGATGGCACTTGCAGTTTTGGCTGATGCCACAGGGCGCGGTATTCCCGAAACTGGTACAACAACATTCCGCCCGCCCTATGTGCCGGTGGCGATGGCCGCTCTTGGGGCTGGTGGGCATGGCAAGGGTTTTGCGCCAGAGCGACTTTTGACCAGTGACGCGGCGACGCGCGAGCTACAGGCCCCAATGGTTGAGGCGGGGCTCTGGTATCGGCCCAGCTATTTTCCGCAAGTCGGGGAAACCCACTGGAGACAATCCTGCGACCGAGAGGTTGCTATGGTACGCAATGCCGTTGGGATCTGTGATGTGTCGACGTTAGGTAAAATCGATATCCAGGGCCCAGATGCGGTGGCTTTTCTGGATCTGCTCTATTCTAATTCTTTTTCTAGTTTAAAATTAGGGAGGGTGCGCTATGGGTTGATGTTGCGCGAAGACGGCCATGTAATGGATGATGGCACCTGTGCCCGGCTCGGTAAAGACCATTATTTGATGACTACAACCACTGCTGCTGCAGGCCAAGTTATGCGGCACATAGATTTCGTGCACCAAGCGCTGCGGCCTGATCTGGATGTGAGTTTCACCTCAGTGACCGAACATTGGGCGCAATTCGCTGTTGCTGGACCCCGGGCGCGGACTTTGCTTAATGGTATTTTAGATAGGAAGATTAGCGATAAGACTATGCCCTATATGGGCTGTGGCGCAGTGCAATTGGGTGCCGTTGCTGGTCGGCTATTTCGCATCTCCTTTTCGGGAGAACATGCCTATGAGTTGGCTGTTCCTGCCCGCTATGGTGACAGCCTGTTTCGCCTGCTGCTTAGCCAAGCTTACGATTTGGAGGGTGGACCCTACGGGATGGAGGCGCTGAATGTATTGCGGCTTGAAAAGGGGTTTATCACCCATGCCGAAATCCATGGCCGCACGACGGCGTTTGACATTGGCATGGCGCGGATGATCTCTGATCAAAAGGATTGTATCGGCAAAGCTATGGCAGCGCGTCCGGGCTTGATTGGGGGCGAACGTGAGCAGCTGGTGGGGTTGCGAGCTGTGGGTGCTGTCAAAGAAATTATTTCGGGGGCGCATTTGTTTGAAACTGATGCCGCGCCAATTCGGCAAAATGATCAAGGCTATGTGACATCGATGTGCTACTCGCCCACTGTTGGGGGAGTTATTGGTCAGGCGTTTTTACGCGATGGCCGCAACCGGATCGGGGAGATAGTGAAGATGGTGGAGCATTTGAGCGGCATCACCACACTTTGTGAGGTTTGCAATCTGGTCTTCTTCGATGCTGAAGGAGAGCAACTCCGTGGTTGATTTATATGCAACACCGGCCGCTGCGGCTGCTTTACCGCTTAAAATCGGCACTGTCTCTATTGTAGAGGTGCAGGCGTCTTTATTTTTGATTGCGCCTTATAAAGGAAAATTGAAACAGGCAGCCAGTATTTTAAATATTGAGATGGGTTTGAAATGGCCGGTGGCGCATGAGTTAATTCTTGCTGGAGGCGGCTATGTATTTTGGTTTGATCATTCCCATATTGCGCTTCTCGGTGTTGAACCATCTACCAAACTACCCCGATATGCGGCGGTGACGGATGTCAGTGACGCCTGGTGCATCGTTGACATATCGGGCGTATCTGTGCGGGATATATTGGCGCGGGTTACGCCCTTGGATATGCGGCCCAAAAGCTTTAAGTCTGGAATTACGCAGCGCAGCATGATCATGCAAATGCAGGCCAGTATCACTTGTCTGGGTCAGTCTCGGTTTAGGTTGATGGTGTTTCGTTCAATGGCGCGGACATTGGTGCATGATTTAACCATAGCGATGGAATCGGTAGCGGCACGCGTGAATAAGGTTTAGGAAAAGCCCATGTCATTGCCACCAGGATTTTTAGATGAATTACGTAGTAGGAGCTCGATAACGCAGGTTGTGGGGCGCAAAGTCATGTGGGATAGCCGAAAATCCAATCAAGGCAAGGGTGATATGTGGGCGCCATGCCCGTTTCATCAAGAAAAATCCGCCAGCTTTCATGTTGATGACCGTAAAGGTTATTATTATTGTTTTGGTTGTCACGCCAAGGGCGATGCGCTGGGCTTTATCAAAGAGACTGAGAATGTGTCTTTCATGGAAGCAGTCGAAATTTTAGCGCGAGAAGCGGGCATGCAGATGCCCGCGCGTGACCCACAAGCCCAAAAAAAAGCTGACAGACGCACTCAATTGGCTGATGTGATGGAGCAGGCGCTACAATTTTTCCGTCTCCAGCTGAGTACCAGTGCTGGTTCTGATGCGCGGAGTTATTTGACTGGTCGGGGCTTAGCACAAAAGGCCTTAGATCGTTTTGAGATTGGTTTTGCCCCTAACGCTTGGCAAGGGTTATGGGATCACTTAACTGCCAAGAGCATTGAGGAAGAGTTAATTCTTGCTGCGGGGCTTGCCAAGCCCTCCAGCAATGGCAAGCGCCCGTATGATACCTTCCGAAATCGAATTATATTCCCAATTCGAGATCCACAGGACCGTTGCATAGGTTTTGGTGGCCGGGCCATGGATCCCAATGACAATGCTAAATATTTGAACTCACCAGAAACCGAACTTTTCGATAAGGGGCGCAGTCTCTACAACCATGGCCCTGCCCGGGAGGCAACAGGCAAGGGGCAAACCCTAATTGTGGCAGAAGGCTATATGGATGTAATAGCGCTGGTAGAGGCGGGGTTTGATGCGGCTGTGGCGCCCTTGGGCACTGCTGTCACAGAAACTCAATTGCAGCTTATGTGGCGGGTGTCAGATGAGCCGATTATCGCGCTGGACGGTGACACGGCTGGTATTCGTGCAGCTCAGCGGGTGGTTGATCTGTCTTTGCCGCTCCTTGAGGCCGGAAAATCGTTACGGTTTGTTGTGATGCCAGAGGGTCAAGATCCGGATGATTTGATCCGCGCAGGTGGGCCTGTTGCCATGCAACAGCTCTTGGACAATGCGCGTCCGATGGTGGACTTATTATGGGAGCGCGAAGTCTACGGTAAAAACTTTGACAGCCCAGAGCGTAAAGCCGCCTTGGATAAAATTTTGCGGAACAAGCTGCTGCTAATCAAAGATCCATCAATTCGTGGACATTATGGCCAGGCTGTAAAGGATTTGCGCTGGGAGTTGTTCCGTCCAATATCGAAAAATAGAAAATTTATACCAAAAGGTGCGACTGTTTCAACACAGCCTCAAGCCACGACAAGGATGTCTTCTTTGGTCAGTACTACTGAACATAGCAATGTCTTGCGGCAATCTGTGATTTTAGCAAGCATATTAATGGCACCTGAAGCGCTGCCTGCCGTTGAGGGGCAGTTGGAGGAGTTGGAGTTCATAAAGCCTCAGCACCGTGACATACAGCATTTTTTGTTACAGTACGTAGGCCCACTAGAGGGGCTCTGGGATGCGGCTGAAGAAGCTTTTGGTAGGGAGCGGCTTGCGGTCTTGCTTCAAATACCCCACGTAAAAATAGCCCCGTCTGTGCGTAACTGTGATGATGTTAAACTGGTCATATCTTGTCTTGAGCAAGAGTTTGCACAAATGTTTGCAACAGATGCCCATGGTCGAGAGGTTGCAGAGGCAGTAATGGATCTATCTGAATCAGATAATGAGGGGCTTACTTGGCGACTTAACGAGTCTGCTAAGCATGTCCAAAAAACTACCCAAGGAACCCAGGAAGACAAAACTGAATATAGGACCGCCACAAACGGCTTGAAAGTGAAGCTAGAAGAGCAAAATACACTCAACCGCCTACTTGAACAGATCAATTTTTCAAAACCAAATTAATAGTGAGCTTGGTGGGGTGGGAACTGGTAACCGAATCAGGCTAGATGACGTATCGAATCAATTAGCACACCGATTCGTTACGATGTTCAGTCGAGAGTCCCAAGGACAAGGAGCCTCAGCGCATGGCCGCCAAGGATAATGACGACCGCAAGCAAGATGCCGCTGCGAAAGAGCCTATGATTGATATGAGCCAAACGGCAGTCAAAAAGATGATTGGTGATGCCCGCGATCGTGGATATATAACTTACGATCAGCTCAACACTGTTTTGCCGCCCGATCAGGTCTCCTCCGACCAAATTGAAGATGTTATGTCGATGCTTTCGGAAATGGGAATTCAGGTGACCGAAGAGCACGAATCGGAGGAAGACAAGGGCCCAACAGATTTGGTTTCAACAAACCAAAATCGCGACCTTGCCTTGGCTGGCGCCAATAATGAAAAACTAGATCGCACAGACGACCCAGTTCGGATGTATCTCCGTGAAATGGGTTCGGTTGAACTTTTGAGCCGTGAGGGCGAAATTGCGATTGCGAAGCGGATTGAAGCTGGTCGCAAAACAATGATTGCAGGGCTTTGTGAAAGCCCACTGACATTTCAAGCAATTACGATCTGGCGTGACGAACTGCTAAGCGAAGATATTTTGCTGCGCGATGTGATCGACCTCGATACTACATTCGGCCATCACATGGGGGAAGAAGAAATCACCCCGGTTGTTGCGCCAGAATTACCTACTGAAGAGGTAGCTACCGTTAGTCCGGTGTTAGATGCTGATGGTAATGCGATTATTGTTGATGATGATGACGATGAAGATGAAGGAGCCAACTTGTCGCTGGCTGCTATGGAAGCGGCCCTGAAGCCTCGGGTTTTGGAAACACTTGATGTTATCGCTCATGATTATGTTCTGTTGTCCGAAATGCAAGATGTGCGTATGTTGGCCACATTAAATGAAGGCAAAAGTTTTTCTAAAGAATCTGAGGCTAAATACCAAAAATTACGGTCTGAAATTGTACTTTCAGTGAATGAATTGCATCTGCATAATAACCGGATCGAAGCTTTGATAGACCAACTTTACGGTATCAACCGGAGGATTATGTCAATTGATAGCTCGATGGTTAAGCTTGCCGATCAAGCCCGAATTAACCGCCGCGAGTTTATTGATGCGTATCGTGGGCGTGAGCTCGATCCAAACTGGCTGAACGAGATGAACGAAAAGTCTGGTCGTGGCTGGAAAATGTTTATGGAACGCAGTATCGCTAAAGTTGAGCAATTGCGTGCAGAAATGGCCCAAGTTGGGCAGTATGTTGGTCTGGATATTAGCGAATTCCGCCGTATTGTTCAGCAAGTTCAAAAGGGTGAAAAAGAAGCGCGCCAAGCCAAAAAAGAAATGGTTGAAGCTAATCTCCGTTTAGTAATTTCAATAGCCAAAAAATATACTAATCGTGGCTTGCAGTTTTTAGATTTAATACAAGAGGGCAATATTGGCTTGATGAAGGCAGTTGATAAGTTTGAATATCGCCGAGGGTATAAGTTTAGCACTTATGCTACTTGGTGGATTCGTCAGGCTATCACGCGCTCAATCGCAGATCAGGCTCGTACAATTCGTATTCCGGTTCATATGATCGAAACTATAAATAAGCTTGTGCGTACCGGGCGTCAAATGCTGCATGAAATTGGTCGCGAGCCAACACCTGAGGAATTGGCGGCTAAGCTGCAAATGCCTTTGGAAAAAGTTCGTAAGGTCATGAAAATAGCCAAAGAGCCTATATCTTTAGAAACACCAATAGGTGACGAGGAGGACTCACAACTTGGGGACTTCATTGAAGACAAGAATGCCGTTTTGCCGTTAGACAGTGCTATCCAAGAAAACCTGAAAGAAACCACAACCAGGGTCTTGGCTAGTCTGACCCCGCGTGAAGAGCGGGTCCTGCGGATGCGCTTTGGTATTGGTATGAACACAGATCATACCCTGGAAGAAGTGGGCCAACAGTTCAGCGTGACACGTGAGCGTATTCGTCAGATTGAAGCAAAGGCACTGCGCAAACTGAAGCATCCTAGCCGGAGCCGCAAGCTTCGCAGCTTTCTTGATCAATAGGTTTACTGAACACGAACTTTAAGGAGGCCTTACACAGTGAGGCCTTTTTTTATTAAAATAAAAAGAATTTTTAGCTACAGGCTTTATGGGCAGCGCTTTTTTTGGTAGGTTAGATCTGTTAGTAATAGAAACTACAAAATGCAGTGTGTATAATTCACCCTACCCAAACTATGGTGAAATGTTATAGAGAACGTGTATATGTGGGCTCAAAGCTCTAGACTTAAACTTAAAGGGGATGGCACATGCGTTGCCCGTTTTGTGGAAATGTTGATACTCAGGTAAAAGACTCTCGTCCAGCTGAAGATCACGTTGCAATCAGGCGACGGCGGTTTTGTGCAGCATGTAGTGGCCGGTTTACATCCTATGAGCGGGTCCAATTGCGGGATTTGGTGGTGATCAAGTCAAATGGGCGTCGTGAAGATTTCGACCGTACTAAACTTGAACGCTCAATTCGCATAGCATTGCAAAAACGCCCAGTTGAAATGGAGCGCATGGACCAAATGATTTCGGGCATTGTACGCCGGTTAGAGAGTATGGGTGATACAGATATTCCTTCTACTTCTATCGGTGAGATTGTAATGGAGGCCTTGGCCCGAATTGATACCGTTGCTTATGTTAGGTTCGCAAGCGTCTACAAAAACTTTCAAGCGGCGGATGATTTCGACAAGTTTGTATCAGAACTACGTCCAAATTTGCCGTCTGAGGAGTGAACTCCGTAAGCGATGTTCGCTATATGAAGTTGGCACTGGGCTTAGGCCTACGTGGGCAAGGAAATGTTTGGCCAAACCCCGCTGTTGGCTGCGTTCTTGTGAAGAAAGATCGGATTATTGGCCGCGGCTGGACGCAGCCGGGTGGTAGTCCGCACGCTGAGGTTATGGCGCTAGCCCAGGCTGGGTCGCAGGCGCAAGGATCAACTGCGTATGTTACTTTGGAGCCTTGCTCACATTATGGGGTTACCGGTCCATGTGCTGAAGGCCTAGTGACGGCGGGTATTCACAGGTGTGTAGTGGCTATGATTGATCCTGATGCTCGGGTCTCTGGGGCTGGTATTGCGAAACTGGAGGCAGCAGGAATTAATGTTGATCTCGGTTGCATGTCAGCTCAGGCTAAAATTTCCCACTATGGGTTCTGTACGCGTGTGACCAAAGGTAGGCCGCGGGTGACTTTAAAACTAGCCATGTCACTTGATGGCCGGATTGCTACTCTGAACGGTGAAAGCCAGTGGATCACTGCTCCGTCTTCTCGCAGAGATGTGCATAGTTTTCGTGCACGTCACGATGCTGTTCTGGTCGGGAGTGGCACTGCTAAAGCGGATAACCCGAGTCTTATAGTGCGAGATTTGGGCTGCATTTCCCAGCCAGTTCGCATCATTGCATCCTCTAAACTTGATTTTTTAGGTGATGCTTTGAAATCCTCTCGTGATATTGCACCGCTTTGGCTCTGCCATGGGGTGGACGCTTCTGGTAAAGGCGCCTGGCTCGGTAGTTGTGACGAACTTCTGGAAATCCCTCAGACAGCCGATGGGCAGCTTGATGTAGTGGCTATGTTTCAGGCGCTTGGTAATAAGGGACTGACTTCGATTTTTTGCGAAGGGGGGGGGAGCCTAGCTGCCTCCTTACTAAAGGCTGGTTTGATTGATGATCTCATCATATATACGGCTGGACTTGCAATTGGGGCTGACGGTTTGGCTGGAGTTGCTGATTTAGCGTTAAGCCGGTTGATGGAAGCTAGACGATTTAGCTTGGAGAGTTGTTGCAAACTTGGCCCAGACGTACGGCAGCATTGGCGTGCAACGCATTAGCGCCATCACTAAGATTGGCTGTACGACCCGCATCACTAAGTATTTTTGTGAAGAATGCTGGATGTAGCCACCAATGCAGAAGAAATTAGGCAAATATAGTAGGGTCACGCGAAATACCTATTTAGGCGACCCTATGGAATGATATGTTTCGTTTCAATAATAGGTGCTAAAATTGTTAATGTGAGTAGCGGTAGTTTCAATTCAAGTTGGGACCCTTGCCCCAAGCCAATACTGGGGGTAGTGAATGTTGAAAGGGGAAAATTATGTTCACTGGTATTATAACTGATGTTGGAGAAATTCGGTCGTTGGTGAAGTCTGGTGACTTGCGTATTGAGATTGCTACGACGTATGATCTTTCCTCCGTTGATATAGGCGCTTCGATTGCTTGTAATGGCGTTTGTTTAACTGTTGTGACAAAAACTGCTGATAGCTTTGCAGTTGATGTATCCGCGGAAAGTGTTGCCTTCACTAATATTGAAGGTTGGCATCTTGGTGCTCGTATAAACCTTGAGCGTGCGTTGAAGGTAGGTGATGAGCTGGGCGGGCATATAGTGTCTGGCCATGTAGATGGCGTGGCTGAGATAATCGCAATGCACGATGAGGGTGGGAGCACGCGAGTGACATTACGAGTACCAGGCGCACTCGCAAAATTTATAGCCCCAAAGGGCTCAGTGGCTTTAAATGGCACTTCTTTAACTGTGAACGAGGTCAACGGCGCAGAATTCGGCATCAATTTTATCCCACACACTAAAGCGGTCACCACATGGAGTGCATCTCAGGTCGGTGATCAGGTCAATCTGGAAATTGACACTCTAGCTCGCTATGTCGCGCGCCTGCAAGATTGGACCTGAATTATGAATGATCTACTGCCATTTGAAAAGCCAGGTGCCGTTGAGCGTGATATGGCAAAAGTGATATCTCCAATTGAAGCTATCATTGAAGATGCCCGGAACGGTCGTATGTTTGTGCTTGTTGATCATGAAGATCGCGAAAACGAGGGTGATTTGGTTGTCCCTGCACAGATGGCTACGCCTGAGGCCATCAACTTTATGGCTAGATACGGTAGAGGCCTGATTTGCCTGACATTGACTAGTGACAGAGTGGAGGCTTTGGGTCTACAACTTATGTCGACTTATAATTCTTCTCGACATGAAACTGCGTTCACCATTTCGATTGAAGCCCGTGAAGGTGTAACCACAGGTATCTCTGCCCACGACCGTGCAAGAACTGTTGCCGTAGCTATAGATTCTAACAAGACAGCTGCCGATATTGCGACGCCGGGCCATGTCTTTCCTTTGCGTGCCCGTGACGGTGGAGTTTTGGTTCGCGCGGGCCATACAGAAGCAGCGGTAGATATTTCGCGACTGGCTGGCCTCAACCCGTCAGGTGTGATCTGCGAAATCATGAATGATGATGGAAGCATGGCGCGCTTGCCGGATCTCATTGGGTTTGCGCAAGAGCATGGTCTTAAAATCGGAACCATCAGCGATCTTATCGCCTATCGCAGGCGTCATGATAATTTAGTGCGCGTTAAGGGTGAGCAGGTAATTCAATCTGAGTTCGGTGGCGAATGGCAAATGCGTATCTTTAACGATGAGACCCAAGGGGCCGAGCATATTGCCTTAGTGAAGGGTGACATCGGTGGGATGGAACCGGTTTTAGTTCGGATGCATTCATTGGATCCTATGCTTGATATGGTAGGCACTGGCGCCATAGGTAGGGCTTTTGATTTTTCAGCTTCTATGAATATAATTGCAGAAGAAGGCCGGGGCGTATTGGTGCTGCTGCGTGATTTACACATGAAAATTAGCGCAACAGACGATGGCAGTCCACAAACATTGCGCCAGTATGGCGTTGGTGCACAGATCCTCTCATCACTCGGACTGTCAAAGCTTACATTATTAACTAATTCACCAGAGCCTAAAATTGTAGGTCTTGAGGCATATGGATTGGAAATATTGGGCACGCAAAAAATTGTGGAACCTAGCTAATGGTGTCAAATGAACATCAACAGACCTTAAGTCCGCCAAAGTTTGACAAACAACTTAACCTACTGATTGTAGTGGCTCCTTATTACAAAGATATTGCGGAGCAAATGATAGCTGGGGCAACAGCGGAAATCGAATCTGTTGGTGGTACCTGGGATCTGGTAGAAGTCCCCGGTGCTCTCGAAGTTCCAACGGCTATTGCAATTGCCCAGAGATTGGCACAATTCGATGGCTACGTAGCTTTAGGCTGTGTTATTCGTGGCGAAACCACGCATTATGAAACTGTTTGTAATGATAGTAGCCGTGCCTTGCAACTTTTAGGCCTGCAGGGCGCCTGTATAGGCAATGGAATACTTACGGTTGAAAACCATACACAGGCGAAAGTACGCGCCCAAGCCGATGGACAAAACAAAGGTGGTGGAGCTGCAGCTGCGGCGCTTCATCTGATTGCCTTGACTCGAAGATGGGGCAAACCCAAAGGCAAATTTGGGTTTTTGCCTACTGAGGAGATCAAAATAGTATGAGCGTTTCTAATTTATCCGGTAACCAAAAACGTCGCATGAAGTCGGCTAGTCGGCTATACGCTGTACAGGCACTCTTCCAGATGGAGGCGTCTAGTCAACCTATAGACGTGGTGTTGAAGGAATTTGAAGAACACCGGATGGGTGCGGAGGTGGACGGTATACGTCTCGAAGATGGCGATTTAAATCATTTCTCTCAAGTTGTTGCGGGTGCTGTGAACAATCAAGCTCGAATTGACCAAATGACGGACCGCGCTCTAGTAGCGAAATGGCCTATAGGGCGTATTGACCCGACCCTGCGGGCACTATTTCGGGCTGCGGGTGCCGAATTTGTCGAAGGCGATACTCCACCAAAGGTCACTATTGTTGAATATGTTGAGGTGGCGCTTGCTTTCTCTCCAGACGGTAAAGAACGCGGCTTCGTTAATGCGGTTTTGGATCATATGGCGCGTGAGGCTAAGCCTAAGTCTTTTGTGTGAATGCGATGCCTATCTTAGATTGGGTTAATGACCCTGTTTACAAGTTGCGCGCTGGTTACGCCGCTGAGCGTGCGGCGATAAGTCATTTCTCTGCGCCAGACGTTTCCATTGATGAAATAGTTTTTCTCAGTGGTAAGGGATTGAAATTCAATCCAAGTTTTAAAACAGAAGGTGCAGACATCCTCTATTTCCATGGAGGTGGTTGGATTGTTGGTAGTCCGTGGACTCACCAAACTCTTTGCTCTTGGATGGCTAAGATGACTGGCCGCCGAGTGTTTGCGGCGCCCTATGCCTTGGCGCCAGAGTATCAATTTCCCGCTCAGGCTGATCAAGCTGCGGAAATTACAAACGAGTTTATAGCTAATCGGGATAACATCATTTTGGCAGGCGATAGTGCTGGTGGCGCTATGGTACTTTGGGCTGCTGCCGGTATGCGTGAGCCTGAAAAAGTGGAAGCACTGGTTAGCCTTTATGGTGCATATGGGAGCCGTGGTGGGCCTTCGCATGTTGCACATGGTCAAAACTTTGGTGGGCTGCAACCAGTTGCACTGCGTCTCATGTATCGTTATCTAGGCTGCGAGGATATCAGTGAATTTCGTGCACGGCTATCAACATCTGGAGCACCGTTACTTTTGGTGAAAGCA
>JAVLEV010000016.1:0-14426 GCA_031920365.1 Planktomarina sp.
GCATCTTAATTCCTGGCGATCCACCTGATCCTGTAAATCTGCCATTAGGTTGCAGGTTTGCAAATAGATGCCCAGTCGCAGAGGCAATTTGCCAAATAGTCGAGCCGGAATTAAAATCAGGTCCAAACGGCCATCGTACAGCCTGTCATCTGGTTTGATGCCTATCTTAATCTGAAATTGCGGATTTCCAGCTATTTCGCAAGTACTCCCCAAAAGCTTACATGAATCTGTGATAGTTACTAAGCGTTGCTTGCGTCTACACCGATAGGAGATAGAATGAATCGAACCGGAGGAGCACGCCATGACCGAAGATGTCGAACGCCACGCCATGAAAATGGCCAAAAAGAAAGCCGCCCGTGACAAGATCATGGCGACAAAAACCGATGAAAAAGGCCTGGTCATCGTGCACACTGGCAAAGGCAAAGGCAAATCCTCCGCCGCTTTCAACATGATCTTCCGCCACATCGCCCACAAACGAAAAAGCGCTGTGGTGCAATTCATCAAAGGCGGGATGAGCACCGGCGAACGGGATTTGATCCTCGAGCACTTCACAGATCTTTGCGCATTTCACACCATGGGTGAAGGCTTCACCTGGGAAACTCAAGACAAGACCCGTGATACCGAAATGGCGCAGGCCGCTTGGGCCAAAGCCAAAGAGCTAATCTTGGATAAGAGCAATCACATGGTGCTCTTGGATGAGATCAACATAGCGCTGCGCTATGATTATCTCGACATCGTCGAAGTTGTTGACTTTTTGCAAAATGAAAAACCGCAGATGACACATGTGGTTCTTACCGGACGCAATGCCCATGCGGATTTAATTGAAGCCGCCGATTTAGTCACAGAAATGGAGTTGATTAAACATCCATTTCGCTCAGGGATCAAAGCCCAGATCGGAGTGGAATTTTAGGCGGGGCCTCTTAAGTAAAGTGAATGCCATAGCTACTTTTCCTTAGGATGTTAATTTCAAATATGATTTGGACCAGATAAAATGAAAATCCTCGCGATTTCTGGCGCTCTGCGCAAAGCCTCATTGAACACTCTATTGGTACGCCATGCCGCACGAGAAATTAGCACCGACTTTCAGTTTGCAGATTTGGACCTACCATTATACTCTGGGGATATTGAAGAGGCTGGGATCCCTGTCTCTGTCCAGACATTGGCAGATCAAATTGCAAGTGCTGATGCAGTGATCATCTCCACGCCTGAGTATAATAAAAATATTTCAGGTGTTTTGAAAAACGCACTAGATTGGGTGAGCCGGACACAAGGCAATCCTTGGGCAGAAAAACCTGTGGCAATTATATCAGCCACCGCAGGACGCTCGGGCGGTGAGCGAGCACAAAACTCACTAAGACTATGCCTGCAGCCTTTTGCACCGCGGCTCTTAAATGGGCCTGAGGTCTTGGTCGGATCGGCAAATGAAGCATTTGTGTCTGGAATTTTGATCAATGAACACTATCAAAAGGCCGTGAGCGCATTGATGGTCGCGCTGCGTGCTGAAGTGAGCATGCGTTAATTGTGGGCCAAAAGGCCTGCCACTGAAGTAGGGTATTACAATGGCGATTAAACGATTGCTCACCGAGTTTGGTATGGGCTCCTCTCTGCGCCGGCGCGACTATACACAGGCTGCCGTGCGTGGCGTCAAAGATGCTCTGTGGCACAATTCAATCAACCTTGCAGAGCTATTTGGCAAAGACAAAACTGAGATGTTGATTGATGTCGAAGTTGGTGTACAAAGTCCTGGCGCGGTGGATCGTGCGGCTGTGGCCGAGATTTTTCCCTATGGTCAGGTCAATGTTGAGGTCGTGCATGGCGGGTTAGATGTGCCCCGCTCAGAAGGTCATCCAACAGTCATAGCCAATGTCGCAATTTCAGTGTCTTTGGATTTGGAGGTCGCCTCATGAACGATCAAAGATTCATTATCGAAATGGGCATGGGCAACGATCAATATGGCCAAGACTACACCAAAGCGGCCCGCCGCGCGATTGAAGACGCGCTGCGCCATTCCGCAATCCCCATGTTTCAGGCGCTCGAACCGTCTCTTGGCCTCACGCCACAAGACATGCGTGTGCAAGTCACGATTGCCGTGCAGCAGCCAGATTTGGTGGACACCGAAGCCCTAGTCTCAGCATTGCCCCATGGTCGCGCTGAGGTAACTGCGGTTGCCGGCGGGTTGAATGTGATCAACCCAGACAGCGGCAATGTGATCGTGATAGCCAGCGCCGCAGTGGAGGCGTTCTTACCCTACCTCGGAGATCGGGCGTAGGCTCACTCCGCATTAAAAATCTCTAACAGATCAGCGTCTAGGTCGCGGATATATAGCGATTGTATCGGCCCCTGCGCCCCACTGCGTGACACTGGCCCGTCGAGTACGTCAACGCCCTGATCGGCCAAATGCAACTGCTAATCCACAAGCGGAGTTGGAGAAAGAAAGCACAAGTCAGCGGTGCCAGAGCTAGACGACGCCGCATGCGGGGCAAAGGATACGCCAGCTTGATGCAGATTAATTTTCTGCACACCAGAAGCCAAGGCCCACCACTTGCTGCCATCAGCAACTGGAAACTCCAGAGCCTGCACGCCCAAAACATCGTGATAAAATGCGATGCTCTGCGCAATGTTAGCTACGGTTAGCACCAGATGATCCAATGAGAAAATATAAGGTGTGGCCATGCCTACTAGCTTTTCAGTCTCAAACTGGCATTGGCACGAAAATCATCTGGGATATGATCTTCTCCATCCAAAATGAGGCTTGCCATAACTTGGCCAATTTTCGGCGCCATGCCAAATCCAATTTTAAACCCACCATTGGCGATAAACCAAGCCGGGGTTACCGGGTGCGCACCCAACATCGGTGCTCGGGTGGAGGCGCGTGGTCGCACCCCAGCCCAGCGTGCCAAAACTTGCGCATCTCGCAATACAGGAAATAATTTCCTGGCCTTAGCAATCAGGTCATTGAGTTGCCCGTCGGTATCTGTTGGTGATTTAAAATAGCGTTCACTGGTCGAACCAATCGCTACAGTGCCATCCAGATGCGGCACGATATGCAAGCCATCCGCAAACAATTGCGGCTCACCGGGGCGGGCAAAATCGAGTAAAGCCGCTTGACCCTTGACCCCATTACCAACCTCTTGGCCCAAGGTTTCAGAAATCTTCACCAATCCCTGCCAGCCGCGCGCATCAACAATAGCCCCCTGAAGCGCACCCGCTGTAGTGATCACACCACCCAAATTCTCAACTGCACGCCCCAGCGCTAGAGTGGCCTGCTGTGGATGGATGTGAGCCGACAGAGTGTCATGGATGAGCTGGTCCGTAGCCGAAGGTGGCGCCCATTCACCTGCCTGGCTTGCTGATATAACCTCCCAAATTGCCGTATCACCCCAGTTTTTTTCTGCATCAACAATGCGCGACAAGGCCAAGGCGATCAAACGCTCCTCATTAATAGGCTGCAAACGTCCTTGGCTAGAAAAACCCGTGGGCAGGCAAGATATTGCTTCAACTTCCGGCCAAAATATTCGAGAATAAAGTAGACTTTCCAATTGGAATTGTTTTTTTGGTAACCATAAATCTGGAGTATGTGGTGCCAAAGCACCAACAATGCCGCCACTGGCACCACTGGCGACACCCGCTGGATCAATCACACGAACACGAGCTCCCTGTTGTGCACAGCAAAACGCAATTGACAGACCAAAAACACCTGCACCTAAAATTGTTACGTCAACAGTTGCCAAAATCTTCGCCCTTCTACATGGTCTACAAAATACTTAGGGTAGACCATGCTTAACCACCAGCCTGTTAACATTAAATGGCGTGCAAACGTCCCATTCTCTATCCAGTTTGACGACCCGTATTACTCGGCAGACAACGGGCTGGCCGAAACTCAACATGTTTTCCTGTCCGGCAATGGTCTACCCGAAAGATTTTCGCCTAACTTTCAGATTGCAGAGCTTGGCTTTGGTACCGGGCTCAATCTTCTAGTGGCACTAGCGGCATGGCGTAAATCTGGTGTGAAAGGCATACTAAATTTTACTAGTTTTGAAGCTTTTCCCCTGACATCTGAGCAAATGATCAAGGCCCATGAGGCCTTTCCAGAGCTCAAAAATCTGGCTACTGAGCTAGCCTCACTCTGGGGCAGCACTATAACTCTGCCTGATTTAAAGTTTAATCTCATCTTAGGCGACGCGCGCAACACCCTTTCAACTTGGCCCCAGAAAGCAGATGCGTGGTTTCTGGATGGATTTTCACCATCAAAAAACCCTGAGCTCTGGGAGCCCACTCTCATGGCCAGTGTGGCCCATCACACAAAACAAGGAGGTAGCTGTGCCACTTATACCGCTGCTGGCTTCGTCCGCCGCGGCTTGCAAAAGGCAGGGTTTACCATCACACGCGCTCCAGGGTTTGGCCGGAAAAGGCATATGACTCAAGGGGCCATGCAATGAGCGCAGAAAATAACACACGACTTGGCGTTTTGTTGATGGTTGGGACAACAATAATCTTCGCAATCCAAGATGGGCTAAGCCTACATTTGTCGTCCACCTATAACGTTTATATGGTTGTAATGGTGCGCTATTGGTTCTTTGCGGCTTTTGTGATGACTATTTCAGCAAAACAGGCTGGAGGATTACGTAATGCGGCTCGCACTAAGCAGCCGTTCCTACAAGGTTTCAGAGGTATTTTATTGGCGGCAGAAATATGCGTGATGGTTTCTGCCTTCACTCTTCTTGGCTTAGTAGAAAGCCTAGCTATATTTTCTGCCTACACGCTTATTGTTGCAGCTCTTTCTGGCCCAATCTTGGGGGAAAGCGTGGGTTGGAGACGCTGGCTAGCCATTGGAATTGGGCTTTGTGGCGTGTTGATAATACTGAAACCAGGTGTAGGGGTGTTTTCGCCATATGCTATTATTCCACTTTGTTCTGCGTTTATGTTCGCCCTTTATAGCCTACTCACTCGCTATGTTGCCCGATTGGACAGTACGGCCACAAGCTTCTTTTGGACCGGCGTGATCGGTTGTATTTTTATGACTGTAATTGGTTTGTTTCATTTTGAAAATATGATCCCTACCGATTGGCTATTAATGCTCGCCCTGTGCTGCACCGGCGCCACTGGCCATTGGTTATTAATCCGGTGTTATGAAGTCGCCGAAGCGAGCGCAGTGCAGCCCATCACATATCTCCAATTGGTCTTTGGCTCAGCAATAGGGGTGCTGGTCTTTGGCGAGGTGATCAAACCCAATGTTGCGTTAGGTGCGGTTATTGTTGTAACCGCAGGTTTATTTACGCTCTGGCGCGCAAGGGTGGCCCTTAATCCAGCCGACTGACTGGGCGCAGCGATATCGCTGGAGAGGCATTGGCCGGCGGCACTCGGTAGTTGCCTTTCAACTCAGCTAAAAAGTTTAAGGGGGCTACTTGACCTGCTAAACGGGCACGATAGTTGGGCAGGCTTTCCGTCACCCGCATCACATAGTTTCTGGTTTCGCTAAACGGTATTTGCTCGATCCAGTCGATCACATCAATCTCGCCTAACCGAGGGTCACCAAGCTTGTTAGTCCAATTTCGCGCCCGGCTAGGACCAGCATTATAAGCTGCAGCGATGTGCACGGGACTGTTGCCGAATTCTTCTAGTAGTTCTTCTAGGTAGCGGATCCCAATCTTTGCGTTAAATTTTGGATCCTTTAACATTTTACTTCGAGAGTAGCGCAATCCCAGTTTTCCGGACATTTCCTGAGCCGTCCTAGGCATGACTTGCATCAATCCTAAAGCACCCACTCCAGACACCGCTCCAGTAAAAAACTCACTTTCTCGACGCGCAATAGCTAGAGCCAACTCAGGTGAAATGCCATCAGTTTGAACCAAAAGAGGCGATAGCGGATAAAAGTGCCGCTCCAACATAACATCATATTGCGAAAAACGCTTCGCCAGCATCAACTCTAAGTATGGTATGCCAAGCTCTTCAGCCATACCACCCAACTGCGCCATTCCTACAGGGCTTTGACTTTCGGCTAAGTGGGTCAAAAACCTTACCCCATAGCGAGACCTGTCAACACTGATCAAAAGCAAACCGGCTTTAAACACACTCGACTCGACAAAGCGCGACCGTCGCCAATCTGGGCTTAGAGCACTGCCGGCCAGGCTGGCTTGCATCGGTAGGCCAGCCACTTCCGAAGATAAAAGCCCATAAAATGATGTTTGGTGTTTTGCACCTCTTGCGTAAGCCCGCTGTGCTCTCTCAGATTGGCCCAAAGCTTGGAGTGCCCGTCCCTGCCAGTAGTATGTACGACCTAAGGAAATCTCACTTCCAACCGCAGACTCATGGTTTTTGAAATGTACCAGCGCTAGTTTTGGTTTATTTAATTTACGCAGAGCGATAAAACCAGCAAGCCACTCGAGCTCAGCGTATGCGCTACTTAAACCAAGATGGTGGCCAGCAGCCACACTATATGCGGTTTGATATTTTTGGTCCCAAAGTAAATCACGCGCCACAGACAGACGTGGCCCCGCCCATTTTGCTGCCTGCCCCAAATCGATAGCATTAGCAGAATGCTTCAAAAGTAGTTTGATAGCTTTATCCGACCGCTTACGCGCTAAGTGCCATTGGAACGTATCAAATGCGAGGCCAGGATCAGCCTTCGCACTTTCTGGAACGTCTGCTAGCAATGCGCTAATGCCACTTTTATTCTTTTGCAGCGCTAAACGTGCCTTGGCTAACTTTGCTTGGTCAGAGCTTACTGATGAAAGCATCCTTCTTGCTGATGATGTATCACCTTGCCAGAGCAACACATCCAACCGTACCTCATGCATGGTCACCAAATCTGCGCCAAAGGCTTCCCTGAACTCCTGCTCAAGCTCTGCACCCATGCTGAAACTAGTCCAGCCCCATTGCGCCGCAGCGATTGCAGCATTGACTTGGCCTTTTTTAGTTAGAGCTTGTGCCAACCGCAGCGAACCCTGTGCTGTCCTAGGCGCCGTACCATCAAAAAAAGCTATAACATCCTGGGCCAATGCATCTGGCCCAATTGTGGCCTCCGAGCGTTTACGCAAATAGGGCAGGCCAGGCCAATCAGGTCTACGGGATAAAAAATTTTGCGCCTCTACAAACTCACCTTTTCCAGCGCGCAGCCGATCCCATTCGATCAGATCCACACCCACGTCCCCAGCTGGCCGAGCCAAGCGCAAAGCCTCGTCCCAGTTACCTTTTTCTTTAGCCAAGTAGGCCGCACGCAAAGCATTTAACGCAACAGTATCTTGTGCAAATACCTGCGTACTAAAAAAAATTAATATCAAAAAAAGTCGGGTAAGTCGCATGATTGCGAACCTGCGCTTTGTATCGCAAAGTTTCAATCGTAAATCTTGGCAAATCTTGCAAAGCAAGCTAGGGTTCACCTACTGAACTTAAAGCGCGCATGCGCCACCTGAAAGGAAGCGCTATGATTACAGGATCTTTGCCTGCACTTGTCACGCCGTTTACAAACGGAAAAGTGGATATAAATGCGCTCAAGAAACTTGTGGATTGGCATATCGACCAAGGCAGTAATGGATTGGTGCCAGTGGGCACGACCGGTGAAAGCCCCACCCTAACACATGAAGAGCACGACTTAGTTGTAGAAATTGTTGTGGCACAGGTGGCGGGCCGCGTGCCAGTGATTGCTGGTGCTGGCTCTAACAATACAGCCGAAACTGTGCGCCTCGTTAAAGCAGCCAAAGCCGCAGGTGCATCCGCTGCATTGGTTGTGACACCTTATTATAATAAACCAACACAAGCCGGTTTAAGGGCGCATTTCTTGGCAGCTGCTGATTGCAAAATGGATGTAATTATCTATAATATTCCTGGGAGATCATCTGTTGACATGAGTGTCGAGACTATGGGTGCATTGGCTCAACACAAACATATAATTGGTGTAAAAGATGCTACTGGAGATTTATCACGTGTCCCCAAACAGAGACTGACATGTGGTGAAGATTTCGTACAACTATCTGGCGAAGATGCAACAGCACTTGGCTTCAATGCCCATGGTGGGATTGGTTGTATCTCTGTGACAGCAAATATGGCACCAGCACTTTGTGCACAAATGCAAGCAGCAACCATTGCTGGCGATTATGCCACAGCGCTCAAAATAACAGATACATTAATGCCCCTGCACCTAGCGACCTTCCAAGAACCTGGCTTAGTCAGTGCGAAATATGGTCTGTCAAAATTAGGTCTCTGCTCTGCGGAAGTACGTTTGCCTCTAGTGGCTCTCACCGATGAAGCAAAGTCAGCGATGGATGCTGCTATGCGTTATGCAGGTCTGATCAACTGATATAAGTAGGCGCTGAGCTGTATCAGACAGCACGTCGCCTGATCGATAAGTTCAGCCAGACAATATTTGTGATACTTGGATCAACTTTTCGCTGCGGGTAACTTTAACTGAGCCATTGGCAAGTCTGCTCGGCGGCCATATATACACATCAACATGGTAAATAAAAAATCAGATCCTAACTACCGAATTATCGCTGAATATCGCCGCGCGCGATATGATTATGCGATTGAGAGCGACCTTGAATGCGGCGTCATACTGATGGGATCGGAGGTTAAATCTTTACGTGAAATTTCTGGTAATATTGCCGAAAGCTATGCAGCCGTTGAAGAGGGAGAACTTTGGTTAGTCAACTCCTATATCGCACCTTATGAACAAGCTAAAACATGGGGCCATGTAGAAAAACGCCGCCGCAAGTTACTGGTGTCAAAACGTGAATTATCACGTCTTTGGAATTCCACACAGCGTGAAGGCATGACGCTCGTACCATTGGTTATGTATTTTAACCATGTCGGGCGTGTCAAAATAAAACTAGGCATCGCTAAGGGTAAAAAGAACCATGATAAACGTGCCACCGAGGCGAAGCGTGATTGGGGTCGCCAAAAACAGAGGCTTTTAAAGCAGGGCTTCTAAGCTATATTTTCTTCATATTACCACCGCAAAGCAGTAATATTTGAAAAAATATTGAGCCAATACCTATTGTTTTGTTGGCCCAGCCCAGTTAAATCCAAACTGATTAAAAGGGGGGCTGCATGACACAAGACGATCCCAAAACGCTCGTTTCTACAAATTGGCTCAAAGAGAATTTGAAGCAACCTGATTTGCGAGTATTGGATGCAAGCTGGTATTTACCTACTGAAAATCGCGACCCCGTGAAAGAATTTGCGCTTGGCCATATCCCAACTGCACGCTTTTTTGATATTGATGATATCTCTGATCACAGGTCTGCCCTGCCTCATATGGCCCCATCTGTAGAGAAGTTCATGTCACGAGTTAGGGCTTTGGGAGTAGGCGATGGTCATCAAATCGTAGTCTATGACAGCAAGGGCCTATTTTCTGCCGCACGCGTGTGGTGGCTGTTTAGGACAATGGGCCATGAAAATATATCGGTTTTGGATGGTGGTCTGCCCAAATGGATTGCTGAGGGCAACCCAGTGGCTACGACAGGGCCAATAATCCGCGACCGCCATATGACGGTACAGCCACAACCGCATATGGTCTGCGACGTAACGCAAGTGGCCCATGCCGCAAAACTCCATGACCATGAGATCATTGATGCTCGCGCCGCTGCACGCTTTCGTGGAGAAGCACCTGAACCCCGCCAAGGATTACGTGCGGGCCATATTCCTGGCTCTAAGAATCTTCCTTTCACACAGTTACTCAATGGCGATCATACTATGAAAACTATAAGCGAAATGGCTGATGAGTTTCAAAAGGCTGGTATAGATCTTTCCAAACCTGCGATCACCACCTGCGGTTCAGGTGTAACAGCTGCCGTCCTGTCCTTGGCGCTGGAGCGCATTGGGAAAACCGACCATGCCCTCTATGACGGGAGCTGGACAGAATGGGGCCAATTCCCGATCCTTAATGTTGCCACAGGAGAGAACTAATGCTCAGCAACCTTACCGCACAACCTCAAGATAAAATTCTAGCTCTTGTTGGCGCTTATCGCGCTGACCCTCGTCCGGACAAAATTGACCTTGGTGTAGGTGTTTACAAAGATGCAACAGGCGCCACACCAATTATGCGTGCTGTAAAATCAGCGGAAGAGCTACTTTGGCAGACCCAAAAAACTAAATCCTACGTTGGCCTTGCAGGTGATCCAGCTTTCTCTGCTGCAATGTCAGAGTTAGTTTTGAATGAGGCCGTGTCTGCCGATCGACTGTCTGCAGTTGCTACACCCGGAGGGACTGGTGCTGTACGCCAGGCTTTAGAGCTAATTAAAATAGCCTCCCCAGATGCCAGGGTTTGGCTGTCAAATCCCACCTGGCCCAACCATCCATCTATTGTAAAGTACCTGAGAATACCGTTAGGCGAATATCGTTATTTCGATGCTGAGACTGGCACAGTTGATTTTGAAGGCATGCTGGCTGACATCAAGGCAATCCCCACAGGCGATGTAGTACTGCTGCATGGCTGCTGCCACAATCCCACCGGTGCTAACCTTACCTCCGAGCAAGAAGATCAAATCATCGCCGCTCTTTCTGAAAGTGGAGCAATACCATTTGTCGATATTGCCTATCAAGGCTTTGGCGATGGTTTGGAAAATGATGCCCGATTCACCCGCAAAATTGCTAGCCAATTGCCAGAGTGCTTGATTGCAGCCAGCTGCTCAAAGAATTTTGGTATCTATCGTGAACGAACTGGTATCTTGATGGCCATCTCACCAAGCACGTCGCTACAAACCATCACACAAGGAAATATGGCTTTTTTAAATCGTCAAAATTTTTCGTTTCCCCCTGATCATGGAGCAAGCATAGTCACTATAATTTTAGAGGATCAAGCCCTACGCAGCACATGGACCACTGAACTAGAGCAAACACGCATCAATATGCTGGTCTTGCGCAAACAGTTAGCAGATGAGCTGCGCCAGCGTACTAATTCAGATCACTTTGATTTTTTAGCTATACATCGTGGGATGTTCTCACGCTTAGGCGTGTCTGAAGAGGCCGTAAAAATACTTCGTGCTGATTTCGGTATATATATGGTAGGCGATAGCAGGATCAATATCGCAGGTCTGAACGCAAAAACAGTTCCCGTTCTGGCCGACGCAATTTCACAAACCCTAAAGTAATACACTCAGTCTGATACTACTATCTTGGTGACTTATAATTTGGTGCTTTCGACGTTGCACTATAAACTTAGTTCTCGTTGCGATGGTAAACAATCGCCAACCATGCGAAACAATGTCGAACAAGCTCAAAAATATGTATATTTGCATAAAAACGGGTAAAAACTGAACAGGTATATGACAGACAAAAAAATAGGCCCACGCAAGCCCAAACTTGCGATACAAAAATCTATGCCAAAAAAATTTAGCCGCTTGCGCGCTTTTTGTTGGAGGATTTTTTTGCTACCGTTCCAGATGATCTGGGCCATGGTTTGGCGTTTAGGACTAGTCGTAGTTTTGCTTGTAGGGCTAGGTGTTGTCTATTTTTTCATCCACCTTCCGGAGGTCCACGAACTTGTGGATGGGCGAGCCAAAGGCTCTGTTACTTTACTAGATCGCAATGGCGATGTGTTTGCTTGGCGTGGTGATCAATTTGGAGGTATTGTATCTGCACAGACAGTATCTCCATTCCTAAAAAATGCGGTTATAGCCACTGAAGATCGGCGTTTTTATCGCCACTTTGGGCTAAGCCCACGTGGAGTAGCTTCAGCCATCCGGATCAACCTTCGATCCGGCAGGGGACCACTATCCGGCAATGGTGGGTCTACTATCACCCAACAAACAGCGAAGCTCATCTGTCTTGGGGTGAACTACAACCCAGAAATTTGGAAGTCTGAGCGCGAATATGAGCGTGACTGTCGACGCACTACATTATGGCGAAAAATCAAAGAGGCTACCTTTGCCTTGGCGATGGAAGCTAAGTTCTCTAAAAACGACATTTTGACTATTTACCTGAACCGAGCATTCCTTGGAGCCGGCGCACGCGGATTTGAAGCTGCAGCACAACGGTATTTTGGTAAATCAACAGCGGCAGTTAATGCGGCTGAGGCCGCAATGATGGCTGGACTACTTAAAGCCCCATCGCGTCTTGCTCCAACCGATAATTTGAGTGGCGCTCAGGCCCGAGCTGCGATCGTTGTCAGACTAATGCAGAAGCAAAATTACTTATCCAAAGCCGAAGCTAATTTTGCGATCATAGAACCCGCAACTCTTAGCGCAGCGGCGACGGCACGTACTGGGGGATATTTTGCAGATTGGGTAATGGCCTCTGGTCCCAAATTTTTCACTCGCAATACTACGGAAGATGTCATCATCAGCACGACACTAGACACAGACATCCAAACGGCGACTGAACAGGCGGTGCGCTCTATTTTTGATACAAAGATTGACGAAGGCTCCAGGGCCCAGGTGGCGGTGGTCGTAATGGGCGCAGATGGAGCAGTCCGAGCCATGATCGGTGGCCGTGATACCCGTTCAACTGGTGCCTTTAACCGTGCGACACAGGCCAAGCGGCAAACGGGTTCTGCCTTTAAACCATTTGTCTACGCCACTGCTCTTGAGGCTGGCTACACGCCGTTTGATATTGTACGCGACGAACCAATTACTTATAATATATCAGGCTCTGGAGCGTGGTCACCATCCAACTACAATAAGGAATTTGCAGGTGATGTAACCTTCACACGCGCGTTGGCTGACTCTTTGAACATCCCCGCCGTCAAGGTCTCAGAACATTTGGGCCGTGATTTAGTACGAAACATAGCTACCGGTTTTGGGATTACCAATGATTTAGCTGCTGGCCCAGCATTGGCACTTGGAGCCTCTGAGAGCACTTTGATTGAAATGACTGGCGCTTATGCTGGGATATTAAATGGTGGGTCATCTGTTCTGCCCTATGGCTTGAACGCGATACGCCTCCTAGGTGATACCGAGCCCCTTGCAGGTCGGACAGGCGGCATTGGCGAACGCGTTATAGACACGAAAGCTGCGCAGCAACTTACCTATATGATGTATGAAGTTGTACAAAGTGGTACTGGTCAAAGGGCTAAAATTGAAGGTGTTGAGGTGGCTGGAAAAACTGGCACCACACAGGCAGCCCGCGATGCATGGTTCATTGGTTTTACAGCAGATTTTGTAGTGGGTGTATGGATGGGTTATGATGATAATACACCGCTCAAAGGTGTAACTGGTGGTGGTATACCAGCCGATATTTGGCGTGCGACAATGTTAGCAATAACTAATAACTCTGTGCCGGGTCCCCTGCCCATGGTTCGCGATCCCTTGCAAATTTCACAGCGCATGAAACCAACAACTACTTTAGAAAAAAGCGAAAAGGGTACTACAATTTTTGATACCTTGTTTGAAATATTAATTGGTAAAAACTAGCCTAAGCTTGCAAGATCATTGGTCAACTGGCCAATATCACCATTTCGCTCATCCAAAAGGGCCCCCATCTCGACACGTTCAGACGACAGCAGACTAATACCCTCAATAATAATATCAAAAAATAGTTTCCTTCCAGAGCGATCAGACACCCTGAAAGACACCTCAAAAGGCTCAGAGCCCTCGACTTGCACGGATGCGCCAACTTCAAAAAATTTACCACGATTTTTGGTGCTTTTAACCACAATCGCACTACCAATGTACTCCTGAAATCGCTTACCATATTTGCGTGCCAAATAGCCTCTAAAGACCCTGCTGAAAGCGTCTAGCTCTTCAGCGCTTGCGGTTCGCGCAGTTGGCCCCAAGGCAGACCGGGATATTATCTTTACATCTGCATATTGCTCAAAAATTTTCTCAAATGCGGCTATTAGTTTAGCTTGTGAATTACCCGAATTGGTCGCCCGATTGATTTCAGAGACTAGCTGACCCACCAACCTGGTAGCACCATCATTATCAAGCGCAAAAGCTGGGCCAGCGACTGCCATTGAGGCTAAACCAAGCAAAAAGGAACGTCGCAGTGGTATAGTTTTATTCAAACTCTGCGTAAGGGTCGATATAGGCATCACTTGAGCTGTCTTTCAATTGGAACCGGCGGTTTTGCAAATAAACTAACCTCGATTGGGCGTAACTATCAGCACTACGGTAGAGAACTTCGTCGATTTGGTCACCATAAATTTGACGCCCTTGTAAAATAGCACCTATCCCGGACCAACTACGGTAAAAGGTCATAGGCGGCTTCAAATTGGCGCTGGTAGGGTCGAGAAGTAACATATCGACAAAGAGCCCCGTTCCGTCACGTATGTTAGACGGGCCAAAGAATGGCATAGCAACATAAGCGCCTTCGGCAAAACCCCAGCGCTGAAGCGTTTGGCCAAAATCGGTACCACGTTCTTCAAAACCCACCGAATCAGATGGATCAAAAAGCCCCGCTAATCCAATCGTACTGTTAATAACGAATCTCGTTGAGTTAATAGCAGCAGCAGGAATATCCAATTGTAAAATATTGTTCACTACTTTGCCTGG
>JAVLEV010000016.1:14526-20549 GCA_031920365.1 Planktomarina sp.
AGGCGATAATATATTTTTGTCTAGCCCTTTATTGAAGGCATGCACCTTGCGGTTTGCCGCTTCAAACGGGTCAAGAATCACAGTCCCGGACCGAGGACTGCAAGCACCCAAAATCACTAGAAGTCCTACAAACTTTAGGATGGTTAAGCTATTATTGAAAATAAACATAGTCCCGCCTCTAATTATGGGACTGTCTTAGTTTCATGTCAGCTGATCAGCAAATAGTTTGCGCTCCGATCTTACAGATTGTGGCAAACTGGTTACAACCAACTGAAAATCTGAGCTTAAGACAAAGTGAAGAATAACTAGCCGCGCACTAAACACGAATTTTTGTAAATACTGGCCAAAATAATAGAAATATATTTCAAACGTTAAGCACTGTGGCATTACAACCTTAAATAATCAAAATAGTTTTTATAAAAAGATTCAACTAATATAGTTTTTTAAAGTTGGTTACTTTCCAGCATATTCAATCTGGTACTTTAGAGGATTGATAAATACACAGACCTATCTGCCCCCGCCTAAAACAAAAACTGCGTGCTGGGTGAAAGTTAGTTTTCGCTTTTCTAAAGTAATATTTCCACCTATCCTTATGGCGAAACATTGATTGGGAGATTCAAAAATGGCCGGAAAATATGAAACTGAACTTGCTAAACTAGGCGTCACATTAGCAGACGCTCCAGCTCCAGCCGCAAATTATGTACCATATGTGCAGGTTGGTGATTTAGTTTTTGTCTCAGGTCAGGTAAGCCAAGACGACAATGGATTCATAATTGGAAAACTGGGTGACAATTTTTCAACAAAGGACGGCGCCGACGCGGCTCGCACCTGCGCTATTGCTTTATTGGCACAGGTCAAAGCTGCCTGCGGCGGTGACCTAGACAGGTTAGTCCGTGTCGTAAAGTTATCAGGGTTTGTCAATTCCACCCAAGACTACACTGAACAGCCTACAGTGATTAATGGTGCTTCAGATTTTCTTGTGGAGGTACTTGGCGATGCGGGCAAACACGCGCGCGCGGCTGTTTCTTCGCCTTCGTTGCCAATGGGGGTCGCAGTCGAGATTGAGGGAATATTTCAAATCGCATGATCGGTCTTCCCAGTAGCTTTTTAACCACTCCCATTGCGCATCGTGGTTTGCATGACGTTGCAGATGGACGGGCAGAAAATTCACCCACAGCAATAACAGCGGCAATTAATTATGGCTATGGTATAGAAATTGACGTCCAGTTATCAAAAGACGGCGTGGCAATTGTATTTCATGATTACCACCTCGATCGGCTCACCGCCCACAGCGGCACTTTAGCAGAGCAAAACGAACGCGAGCTCTCACACATCACCCTAGCCGGCTGCCACGATACCATTCCGACCCTAAGTCAAATGCTTAATTTGATTAGTGGACAAGTTCCGCTTTTAATTGAAATAAAAGACCAGAGTGGAAATATGGGCCCCAATGTTGGGGAACTTGAGGCTGCTGTGGCCGACGCGTTACAAAGCTACACAGGACATATTGCCGTAATGTCCTTCAATCCGCATTCGGTGGCAGTCTTTGCTAAACTCCGGCCAAAGACACCCGTTGGCTTGGTGACCGACAACTTTTCAGCAGGGAATTGGCCTACACTATCAGTATCTATTCAGGAGCACCTAAATGAAATTTCTGACTTTGACAGGACAGGATCTTGCTTCATATCGCATAACCAAGCTTACTTGCATAATCTAGCAGTCATAAGGTTAAAAACACGTGGAGTGCCTATCTTATGTTGGACTATCAAATCTCCAGATGCCGAGATCACCGCCCGCAAGATTGCAAACAATATCACCTTTGAAGGTTATGAGGCTTGACCTTTGGGCACATCGCCGCATCTTAAATCAAAACAATAAATAGAGAAAAACGTGTGCCAAGAAACGCAGATAGAAATTAATGTGCTCACTAGCCTGTCTCATATTTCTGAGGCGGAGTGGGACAGGTGCGCCTGTCCCGAGATAGAAGAGAGCCGCCCCGCGGACCCGTTCACTACCTATCGGTTCCTAAAAGCATTAGAGGACAGCAATTCCGTGGGGCCAGGTACTGGCTGGACACCGCATTATTTACAAGCAACGCTGGGTGAGAAAACTATTGGCGTGGCACCGCTTTACGGCAAAACTCATAGCCAGGGTGAATATATTTTTGATCATAATTTTGCTCAAGCTTATGAGAACTCTGGTGGGAAATATTACCCAAAGTTACAAATGGCCGTGCCACATACCCCAGCCACGGGACGGCGGCTTTTAGTAGGCAAAGACCATGCTGAAATTGCTCAATCAGCCCTCGTTAAAGGCGCCGTGCAACTTGCAGCCGAAAATAAATTGTCGTCTTTGCATATTACCTTCTGCACGCAGGCTGAAGCCGAAGCTGGAGCGCTGATAGGCCTACACCCTCGGAAATCACAGCAATTTCATTGGATCAATGACGAGTATAGCAGCTTTGATGATTTCTTGGCCAACCTGAGCAGCCGCAAGCGGAAAAATATTCGCAAAGAACGCGCCCAGGCTCAAGCTTTTGGCGGCAATATCGAAATTCTTACAGGCGATAATATTCAACCGCATCATTGGGATGCCTTTTGGACATTCTATCAAGATACCGGCGCTCGAAAATGGGGCACACCCTATCTGACACGCCAATTTTTCAACGAAGCTCAAGCGCATCTACGCTATGATATGCTGTTGGTCTTAGCTAAAATTGACGGCAACTACGTGGCTGGTGCCCTCAACTTTATTGGTCGCGATGCTTTATATGGCCGCTATTGGGGCTGCGTTCAAGATTTCCCCTGCCTGCATTTCGAATTGTGCTACTATCAGGCGATAGACTTCGCCATTGCCCAGCGCCTGATGCGTGTCGAAGCCGGTGCGCAAGGCGCACACAAGCTGGCGCGCGGATATCTGCCGGTGGTCACCCATTCACTGCATTGGTTTGGCGATGCAGGGTTTTCCGATGCAGTGGCGCGGTACCTGCAAGCCGAACGTGATGCAGTGGACGATGAAATTAATGTACTTACCAGCTACGGCCCATTCAAAAAAGTAGAAATTGAGGAACAACAATGACTAAAGCTCTTACAGATCGCAGCACCCTAGAACCCTTGCTTGAGTCGGGTTGGTCAATGATGGAAGGGCGCGATGCTTTGGCAAAAGATTTCAAATTCAAAAATTTTCGTCAGGCTTGGGCCTGGATGAGCGAAATGGCCCTATGGGCGGAAAAACTAGACCATCATCCGGAATGGTCGAACACTTACAACCTTGTGAAGGTAGTTTTAACCACCCATGACTGTGATGGGTTGTCTGAGATGGATGTGGCACTGGCCGCGCGTATGGACGCCGCAGCCAGCTAATTTTACCGCAAATTTAGGCCATGCTAGCAAGCATAGTTTCACCTGAGGTCATCTCACAAACGCCGCGCACCTCTTCTTTCTGTAGGATACTAACCACACCATCTTGCACCAGCATAGCATAGCGCGCAGATCGCCCAAACAGCCCAACAGGAGCAGCATCAAAGTTCATACCGATTGCAGTGGTAAATGTGCTGGAAGGGTCGGCCCAAAACGATAGGCCTGCCTCCACTGCTCCAGTAGCCTTACCCCATTCGTCCATGACGAAGACGTCATTGACTGCCACGCAAATAATCTCATCTACGCCCTTAGCTATGAATTGATCTTTTGTGCGCATAAAGGACGGTACATGCGCCGATGAACAGGTTGGCGTAAACGCGCCAGGCAGCCCAAAAATTATTACCTTGCGGCCTCCAGTTAGCTCTGCAATCGTCGCCTGCTCAGGACCATCTGAACCCATACGCACAAGACTTGTCGGTGGAAGCTTATCACCTGTTGAAATTACCATTTCATTGATCCTTCATTCATTGTAACTCTTTAAGGCGTAGTTATAGAATACTTGAGAAAACTTACCAGAGGTCGCGCGCAATGTCGGGAATTGTTATTATCGGAGCCGGTCAGGCTGGGGCATCATTGGCGATCACATTACGAGCTAAAGGCTATAAAGGCGACGTCACCTTGATTGGTGAGGAACCAGTGCCGCCCTACCAACGTCCTCCATTGTCCAAGAAATACCTCTTAGGCGATATGGCTTTAGATCGCCTATATTTGCGGCCCAGTGATTTCTATACCGAACAACTAATTTCGCTGCGCCTTAATTGTCAAGTGACGGCAATTAATTGCGCTGAAAATACCATCTCGATTGGCGATGAAACCCTCACTTATGAGCATTTAGCCCTAACCACTGGCTCCAGCCCTCGCCGGCTTCCTGCTGCGATTGGCGGTACACTAAATGGTGTGTTTGCGATGCGCAGCTTGGCAGATGTGGACGCGATGCAGCCTGCGTTTGAGCGTGGCGGCCATGTACTGATCATTGGCGGCGGCTATATCGGGCTGGAAGCAGCAGCTGTGGCGGCAGCCAAAGGTTTACAGGTGACATTGGTGGAAATGGCCAACCGAATCTTGCAACGGGTTGCCTGCACTGAGACCTCAGATTACTTTCGGGCTCTGCACGAAAGCCACGGGGTGAGGATCCTTGAAGGAGTTGGATTGGAGCGTCTGACTGGCGAGGGCAATGTTACTGGTGCGATTTTGAGCAATGGCAAAGCACTTGAAATCAACTTTGCGATTGTAGGCGTTGGCATTTTACCTGCCACAAACTTGGCCGAAGCCGCAGGGGTCACCCTCAACAACGGGATCGAAACAAACAGCCAAGGTCAAACATCCGTATCAAACGTATGGGCTGCAGGCGATTGCGCCAGTTTTCCCTATCAGGGTAGGCGCATTCGATTGGAAAGCGTCCCCAATGCAATTGATCAAGCTGAAGTGGTGGCCGCCAATATGCTCGGGGCTGCTCAGGACTATATAGCTACCCCTTGGTTTTGGTCCGATCAATTTGGTGTGAAATTACAAATTGCGGGGCTAAACACTGGCTTCACAGATATTATAGTACGCAACAGCGGCTCTGCGCGATCTCATTGGTATTACAACTCCAATACTTTGCTGGCGGTGGACGCTATGAATGATCCACGCGCCTATATGGTAGCTAAAAGACTTATTGAGGCCGGAAAATCCGCAGATCCCATCATCGTAACTAATCCGCAAAGCGACCTCAAAATGCTGTTGCAAGGATGAGAATAATTTCTGGCAAGAATCGTGGGCTAAGGTTGGTGGATGTAGGCCAGGGCGACTTAAGTTCGCATCTGCGCCCCACCACGGACCGGGTGCGTGAGAGCCTTTTTAACGTATTACAAAACCGGTTGAACTTTAAAGGCCTGATGGTGCTGGACCTATTTGCAGGCACTGGCGCTTTGGGATTAGAGGCCCTGTCACGCGGGGCGCAACACACAACTTTTGTTGAAAATGGACAGGTAAGCCAAAAGCTGATCCAGCAAAACATCGCTCTGCTAAAAGCCACCGATCACAGCACTTTGCTCAAGCAGGACGCTACCAAGCTGGCTCTCGGGAAACCCTGCAATTTGGTATTTTTAGATCCACCCTACGGCCAATCATTAGGAGAACGCGCCTTAGCCTGCGCGCAGGCCCAAGGCTGGATTGCACCAGATGCGCTTATTGTCTTTGAAGAAGCATCTACCATGACCCCTAAAGGTTTCATCATGCAAGACACCCGCAAGATTGGTGGTACAACTCTCACACTGTTAAGCCAACGTTAAGTACCCAGTCACAGATGGGATTGACATCTATCAGGTCAACGCCTACGTGCGCTCTTGTCCGGTTGTCAATTCTAACTGCTTGCGCAGCACTTTGACCTGACCGATCCCAAGGTTTTCTTTGGGGATGCGTGTTACAGTCAAAGGGCAATCCCGCCCAAATGATCGAAGTGATCCGCCAACTATGCGCTTTTCGGCGCAAGGGATAAATTATGACGTTTGAAGAACTAGGCTTAATGCCTCGCCTCGTGGAACAACTGGCTGCACAGAACATCGTTGATCCAACCCCAATCCAAGTCCAAGCCATTCCGCATGCCCTCGCAGGTCGCGATGT
>JAVLEV010000017.1:0-19862 GCA_031920365.1 Planktomarina sp.
AGCCTGAGCGGCAGTCTAATACAAATGACAAGACAGTATCGGAAGATGAGCTAAACGAGATGATAGAGTAATTTCAGCAACTTATGGAACAAGGTCGGGTGGCTGAGGTACAGGAACTATTTTTTAAAATCAATCGGCTGATGGAAAATCTATAAATACCAAACGGCCACTCCGGTCGTGAGCTTCAGCAGGGTCAAGGAGGTGGACAGCAACAGATGGAAGATTTTTTGACAGCTTGCGACAACAGTAGGACCTATCAGATCAAACCTTTCGTAAGCTGTAGAACTCTGGCCCAGACCGTAACTATAGCGCGGGTACAGGTGCTGGGCCTTCAGATGAAGATGGATTCTCGGCTGTGCAGCAAAAGCAATTGAAACTTGAGCCGGAACGCCAGAGAGGCAATTTGCTTAGGGAAGGCACCCAATCTGACCAAGAAGCCCGTCGTGCATTGGGTGAAGCGGGTCGCGCAATGGAGCTTGCAACAGAAGATTTGGAGAAAGGGAGCCTACCAGGTGCGTTAGACAATCAGTCGAAGGCTATAGACGCTCTACGTGAAGGTATGCGCCGCTTGGGTGGAACCTTTGCAGAGCGACAGCCCTATACTCAAGGGGCTAACCCGAACGACCAAAGCTCCAATAATGAAACCCAAGACCGCACCAGCCAGGAGCTACTTGGCCGCGACACCGGTGGCAATGGGCAAGTTGGGTCTGGTGAGCAGATGATGCTGCAGGAGGCGCTTCGATTGCGTTCACAACAGCTAATGGAAGAAATTCGCCGCCGCTCAGGCGCGCTGGATAGGCCGGAAGATGAGCACGGGTATCTGCAAAAATTACTGGATCGGTTTTAATGCAGCTCGTTCGAACGGGGTCAGTCTTTTGGATAGGTTAACTGAAACTCTGTCGATATTCTAAAATGGTTTGTAGGCTATTTTGTAGCCATTGACGAAGGTCATTGACCCAAAAAATGTAAGAGTTAACCCAATCTGTGTAGGCGGGAAAAGCCTCTGTGACCTCTGGTGCAAATATATAGAGGGCTGCGAGCGCTCCAAGTAATGTGATGGCGGTGAGGATGCCCCGTTGTCGGCTATTAAGCGGTGGCACATCATTTTTTTGTTTTGGTGTCTGGCTAATCGTTGCTGGAGATAAAGTTTTAACTAGTTTTTGATCCACATCTTCAACAGTTGGCCGGTTGTTGTCTGGCTGGGAAGATCTTTTAGTGTTAGACTCTAGCTTAGTAGAAGGCCCTTCAGGGCTCACGGTTTCTAATGGAGCTGGAGCAATAGGTGCTTCTTCACTTCGCGCTGCTAATTCGCGCTGGGCTTCTTGCCGCAAAATACTGATTACTTCTGGATCGATTGCACGGCTTTTAAGTGGTGCTGGCGTAACTTCTACAAACCAAACCTCATCACAAGTGGAACATTGAACATCACGTCCAGCGCTTGGGATCACGCCGTCGGCAACCTCATATTCTGCATTGCATTTTGGACACAGTAATCGCACGAAAGGCCTCGAATCTATAAGTAGCTTTATTCTATTATTAGTGGCAGACATAACGACTTAAGTGCAGCACTGAAAGTATCAACATTTCTGCTGATTTTAGAAGGCCAAACCATGAACAAGCCCTTAATCAGGGTTTCCTATAAAACCACAATAAACAAGCTGGTCTGGAGATACAATTGAGCGTACACTTGGGTCCGTTACTACGTTGAATTTGGGATGCCCACTTCGCAAAGTCTTTAAGGAAACACGATGAAAACTGCGCTGCAATGGATACGCTCTTTGATTTTTAATATTCAAATGTATTTTGCAATGGTTGTTGTTGCTATAATTTTTCTTATTCCAATGATTATTAGCCAAAAGGGTGCATCTATGGCGGCACATGCCTATTGTTGGTGGGTAGTTTGGAGCGCGCGATGGATGATTGGACTTAAGGTTGAAGTGCGGGGTTCGCTTCCAAAAGGTGAGGTACTCGTGGCTGCCAAGCACCAATCATTTTTTGATATTATTGTGATCTTTAACTGCCTTCCAAACCCTAAATTTATTATGAAGCGCCAACTGTTATTCACCCCAATACTAGGCCAATATGCCTACCGGTTGGGATGTGTCCCGGTCAACCGCGGTAAAGGGGCTGCTGCCGTTCGGAAGATGGTTGCTGATGTGGGGACTGGCCGAGTTGCACCGGGGCAATTGGTGATTTACCCCCAAGGTACCCGCGTGGCTCCTGGCACGAAGAAAGTCTATAAAATGGGAACTGGTGTTTTATACCGTGAACTTCAACAAGATTGTGTCCCGGTCGCCTTAAACACTGGGGTTTTTTGGCCAAAGCGCAGTGTGATGCGCAAACCGGGTATCGCGACGGTGGAATTTATGGAACCTATCTCTAAGGACAAGCCTGTGCCAGAGTTTATGGCACTGATGGAGCAAGCCGTCGAAGTGCGGTCGCGAGAGTTGATGGCTGAGGTTGGCTTCTATGAATAACGTGGTCTAATATAGCAGAAATGGAGGCGACCTATGGCGCCCCAAAGCCAGCCAGTATTGCAACAGTAGCGACTGGGATTACACTGAAATATCCCGCTCTCGTAATGGCAGACTGCTGTTGTATTTTCTGCACCTTTGGAGCCGAGGGCGTACACGCCAGTCCTAGCAGAGTTAATAGTCCTATTGTTTGCTTTTGAATGAAACTATACTTTTAATGCCGAACCAGCGTGGTAACAATAGGGTGTAATCCTAGCTCGACATCGTTGAAGATGGCCGAGTATCACTTCTGCTTACGCGACCAAAAAAATATAGTGGAATTAAACTGCCGGGCTACTGTGTTAGTTACACCTAAATATGTTAAATAATTTGAACAAAAAAGTGATCATCTGTGTGGCGTTATGGTAATAATTCTTAGTAGAACTTTTAGCCAATATGGGCCGGCTATAATGCGCGCAGGTCTTTGGGAGGCCCACGCGCTGCCTGCTTTTCCGAGCATGGACAAAATTTTGCGTGTGAGAACTGCCAATGCGAGCTACTAGGCATGTATTAATGGTGCAGCCTAAACTGAAATCTGGCGAGCTCGGACTTAAAAAGTCCATATGGCAGCTATGATCAGCTGGCTAGGCCTTTAGTTCCCATGTCGAGAAACTTTTGCCGGCGATCTTTCATTAAACCATTTGGACTTTTTTTGCCCAAGTCATCGAGCAAATTGCCCAATGTGACCCCCACTGCTTTCATGGTCGCTTTGCGGTCACGATGCGCACCGCCCTTGGGTTCTGAGATGATTTGGTCACAAATGCCTAAGTTTTTCAGATCCTGTGCTGTGAGGCGCAAAGCTTCTGCCGCTTCACGCATTTTCTCAGCATCTTTCCAAAGGATTGATGCACAACCTTCCGGGCTGATGACGGAGTAGATTGAATGTTCCAGCATCACTAATCGATTTGCTGTCGCAAATGCCACTGCACCGCCAGAGCCGCCCTCGCCGATAATCACAGAAATTAATGGCACTTTGATTTGCAGACATTTTTCAGTTGAGCGAGCGATTGCTTCAGATTGTCCGCGCTCTTCAGCACCTTTGCCGGGGTAGGCGCCAGGGGTATCCACCAGAGAGATCACGGGCAAACCAAAACGGTCGGCTAGATCCATCAGCCGAATTGCTTTTCGATAGCCTTCAGGGCGCGCCATGCCAAAGTTGCGGGCGATGCGAGATTTTGTATCATAGCCTTTTTCATGGCCAATGATCATCACTGGTCTGTCATCCAAGCGTGCTAAGCCGCCCATGATGGAATGGTCATCAGCAAAATTTCGATCACCTGCCAGCGGGGTGTATTCCTTAAACAGCTCTTGAATGTAATCTTTGCAGTGGGGTCGATCTGCATGGCGGGCGACTTGGCATTTCCGCCAAGGTGTCAGCTTAGCATAAAGCTCACTAAGCATGTCACTAGCTTTGTTGTCGAGAGCGTTTGCTTCTGACTCAACATCCATATCCTTATTGTCGCGGCCCATTGCACGAAGCTCTTCAGCTTTGCCCTCAATTTCTGCCAAAGGACGTTCAAATTCAAGATAGTTAGTCATTGTTAGCCTCAAGATAAAATCTTTCGACCTGTATGACCTTAGCTTGATTAAAGTGCAACAGAACTGGCTTGGATCACTAATTTAAACTCATTAGTGTAAGTTTTCATATCCCATTGATTATCTCGAACTGCCGGACGACAACTTCTGCCTGCTTAATTGATGCAATATCAATCAGTCGCCCTTTATAGACAGTGGCTCCCTCGCCGCTCGCTTTTGCCTGTTTCATAGCTTCCAGAATCTCTTGTGCTTCAGCTAGGGATGCCTCTGAGGGGGTGAAAACTTCATTAGCTAGAGCAATTTGTCGGGGATGAATGGCCCACTTTCCAACCATGCCCAATGTTGCAGAGCGGTAAGCTTGGGCGCGAAATCCAGCGTCATCGCTGAAGTCGCCAAAAGGACCATCTACGGGTAAAACTCCATGGGTGCGACAGGCCGCTACAATTGCGGCCTGGGCCCAGTGCCAAGGATCAGACCAATGTTTTTGGTCACCCTGAAGCATGTAGTAGTTATCCTGCGTGCCGCCAATACCCGTAGTCTGCATGCCCATGCTGGCTGCAAAATCTGCGGCGCCTAGTGACATTGCCACTAGGCGCGATGAGCTCGCGGCGATTTCTTCTACGTGTGCTATGCCTGCGGCACTTTCGATGATCACCTCAAAAGTAATTGGATTGGTCCGCCCCCTTGCTGTTTCAATAGCCGTAACCAAAGCATCGACTGCGTAGACGTCAGCGGCGCATCCAACTTTTGGAATCATGATTTGATCGAGCCTATCGCTTGAGAGTTCCAAGAGATCAACCACATCTCGGTACCAATATGGTGTGTCTAAGCTATTGATGCGCACCGAAAGAGTTTTGCTACCCCATTCCACATTATGAGTGGCTGCAATCACATTCTCACGGGCGGTGTTTTTGTCTGAGGGTGCTACACTGTCTTCAAGATCTAAATTAATTACGTCTGCAGTACTGGCAGCCATTTTCTCAAATAACGCGACACGAGATCCAGGGCCGAATAATTGACAACGGTTTGGGCGGGATACAGGGGTGGGTTGCAAGCGAAATGACATATCAGACCTCGGTAATGAAATTACAAGATAGGCTTGCTTTATAACATTAGCTTGCGCGCCGTCTGCAAGAATATTCGGCTTTTGATTTAGCAGCGAATAATTTCGCGACTCAGCTGGATTTCTTCAACGACTATTGCTGATACTCATACTAATTTCGAATTATATTCCAATAAATATTATTTTTATAATATTTTATCCCATTAATGTGGGTATGTATTATTTATAATGGATGATATTGCATAAAATTTGACGTATCTTGTGGGCAATGTTTCTAGGAGTTTGCTATGATTAAAACCCCATACCTTCTTTTTTTGGGCGATGCGCCAGATCAGCTTGGTGCTAAAGTCGCCATTGGCATCAAGGATTGGCGCCCAGAAAATGCGGTTGCACAACTTCGTATGGAGGGTTGTCAAGCAAATCTTGGCATTCAAGATATGACCCTTGCTGAGGCCAAGGCAGCGGGCGCCAAAACCCTCGTAATAGGGGTCGCCAATCGAGGTGGGATCATATCAAACGCTTGGAAAGTAGTTCTAAAAGATGCTTTGGCTATGGGCTATGATCTTGCTTCAGGCCTGCACAATCTGCTGTGCGACGAAGCTGACCTTGTGGAAGTGGCTACAGCCAATGGCTGTGTACTTCATGATGTGCGAGTGCCGAGCGTACAATATCCAATTGCCAATGGAAAAAAGCGAAGCGGAAAGCGTTGCCTGACTGTGGGCACGGATTGCTCGGTCGGTAAAATGTATACTGCGATGGCGATGGATGCCGAAATGCGCAAGCGTGGGTTGAAGTCTGCTTTTAGGGCAACGGGCCAAACGGGTATTTTAATCACCGGTGGTGGCGTGCCATTGGATGCGGTCATTGCTGACTTTATGGCTGGTTCGGTCGAATATTTAACACCAGATAATGATCCTGATCACTGGGACCATATTGAAGGGCAGGGCAGCTTGTTCCATGTGTCTTATTCGGGTGTGACCATGGCTCTTGTACACGGTGGCCAACCAGATGCGTTGATTTTAGGTCATGAACCTACCCGTTTACATATGCGTGGCTTGCCGGAATATCAGCAACCGTCATTGGAAAATTTGCGTGATGTTGCATTGACCTTAGCTCGTGTTGGTAATCCAGACTGCCAGGTCGTGGGTATATCCGTGAACACCCAGCATATGTCTGACGCGGAAGCAATGTCCTACTTGGCTGAAGTTGAAGCGCGAATGGGTTTACCGACTGTAGATCCAATACGCATAGGTGCAGGCCGCTTAGTGGACGCATTGGCTTCGATATAAAAATTAGTGTTGTGTTCCATTAAAGCAGTATGCGGTTGATATAATGTGAATTTTGGCTGTTTGGGACCTTAACGTAAGAGTGATTTGGTCAAAACCAATAAGGAAAATTAATGCATATTTCGGTTCAGGCTGAAACCTTTAAACTGGCAAAAGTTTTTACTATTTCGCGGGGGTCACGCACTGAGGCAGAGGTCCTAACTGTCCGCGTTGAGCGAGATGGTCATATAGGGTGGGGCGAATGTGTGCCATATGCCCGCTATGGTGAGACATTGCTGAGTGTTACAGCTCAGATTGAGGCGCTTGGAGCAGTGGAGCGGTCCGATTTGGCTGAGGCCTTGTCTGCTGGTGCTGCCCGCAACGCAATGGACTGCGCTATGTGGGACTTAGATGCCAAAGCAGCTGGAGTGCGGGTGTCCGACCTGATTGGCTTGGGTGCGTTAGGTCCGGAAATTACGGCCTATACTTTGTCGCTTGATACGCCGGCCGCGATGCAGGCGCAGGCATCTTTGAACGCGTTTCGCCCTTTACTAAAAATTAAGTTGGGAACCCCTGATGATATGCCGCGTTTGGAAGCGGTTCGCCGCGGTGCTCCCAAGGCCCGGATTATTGTAGACGCAAATGAAGGTTGGAGTGCCGAGGTCTATTCAGATTTGGCTCCTCATTTAGTACGCTTGGGTGTTGAACTGGTTGAGCAACCATTGCCCGCCGCAGATGACCATGCGCTTTTGGGCTTAGATCGCCCCCTACCTGTGTGTGCGGATGAGAGCTGTCATGACAGAAGTTCTCTGATTAATATGAAAGGTAAATACGACTTTGCAAATATCAAATTGGATAAAACAGGAGGCCTTACTGAAGCTTTGGCTTTGCGCGATGCGGCGCTGGCCTCGGGCTTTGGGGTAATGGTAGGCTGTATGGTGGGCAGTTCGCTGGCTATGGCGCCTGCGGTATTGGTTGCGCAGGGTGCGGCATTTACCGACCTTGACGGTCCGCTGCTCTTGGCCGAAGATCGTGACCAATTTTTGAAATTCGATGCTGACGGTGTTCACCCGCCTGACGCTGCCTTGTGGGGATAATGTAATGACACGGACAGTTTACGTAAATGGCGTCTTTTTGCCTGAAAATGAGGCAACTGTGTCAATTTTTGATCGCGGTTTTTTGTTTGCTGATGGAGTTTATGAAGTCACATCGATTTTAGATGGTAAGCTGATTGATTTTGATGGTCATGCGATGCGCTTGGCGCGGTCGTTAGGTGAGCTTGGTATGCGAAACCCGATCGAAAAATTAAATTTATTGGAGGTGCATCGAGAATTGGTGCGCGCAAATAATATTTGGGAGGGTTTAATCTATCTTCAAATCACCCGTGGAGCAGCTGCTGACCGTGATTTTGCTTATCCAACTGCTGATACGCCTCCCACGATTGTTTTATTTACGCAAAATAAGCCGGGCCTTGCTGATAACCCAGTGGCTAAAGTTGGAATTAAAGTGATCTCAATTGCTGATCAACGTTGGGGCCGGCGTGATATTAAGACGGTGCAGCTACTTTACCCATCAATGGGAAAAATGATGGCTAAAGCAGCCGGCTGTGATGATGCTTGGATGGTAGAGGACGGCACTGTAACTGAGGGTACATCAAATAATGCTTACATAGTAAAAGGTGGCAAGATTATTACTCGGTACCTTTCTAATGACATTCTCCATGGGATCACTCGCGCGGCTGTATTACGATTTGCTCGGGAAGCTCAAATGGAAGTGGAAGAGCGAGCCTTTACTGTCGCTGAAGCTCAAGATGCAGATGAAGCCTTTTTCACGTCAGCTTCGGCTTTTGTTATGCCTGTAGTTGAGTTGGATGGCCAACCGATTGGGACTGGTGCACCGGGGCCTGTTGCGGCGCGGCTACGGGAAGTTTATCTTGATGAAAGTCGTAAAATTGCAATCTAAAAATCTTTCTAATCGGAGAAAAATTTGTGTTGGTTGACCGCACTAGTTTCCCTAACCAATCTATTTTGGTATAAATTTTCCTGGGTTCGGCTTATCTTGGCTCGTGGATTTATTTAATCACGACTTTGGACTTAGTGAGACTCAGTCGCTGAGTTAAACCTAAAAGTAAAATTATTTGTTTAGTGTTCCTAAAATTACAATAGGTTTGGATGGGAGAAGTGCAAGTGGTCCCGCCCCCCCCCTTTAGCCTTTAATTATGGGCCTCGGAAAAACTTGCCTGAGCCTCTGGACTAGCTTCCGCTTGGAATTCAGCTTTCCACTGATCAAACGGCCTGCCGTAGAACGCCTCACGTGCTTGGTCCTTGGTCATCTCTATCCCAGCTTCTTGTGCTGCTTCTTGATACCAGCGTGACAAACAGTTGCGGCAAAACCCGGATTGGTTCATCAAGTCAATATTTTGCACGTCAGGGCGATCGGTAATCAAATGATGCTGAAGGCGTCGAAATGCAGTTGCCTCAAGTTTAATTTTAGTTTGTGCGTCCATTTTTACTCTCCTACTTTGGATGTTTTAGTGGTGGCGAGGGCTTGTTGTAAAATGGGGGCCAGTAGGCGCGCCCAGGACTCCTGACCTTTCTGGTCTTTAATTAAATCATTTCTTACTTCTATCAATATATTTAAACGGCCATCGCGCAGGGCATGTTGGTCTACGCTATCACCTCGCAGATGCCCATCATAGGGCTCATTTATGCCAACTGTAAGGTCCCCGCGGGACTGAAGTCTCGCTATAGTGGGGTCTGAAAGGCGCCGGTCCTCTGCGAAAAGAATGCCTATCTCCCAAGGGCGTGGTGGTCTGCCCTTGAGCTTTGATGTGAAAGAATGGATCGCAATTATGGCTTGAACTTGGGTTGCTAATTTTGCATAGGCCTTATGATAAGGGCGATGATAGGCGTTTAGCCTTGTGATAGTCTCAGCGGCATCAGCGTCACGGTTAGCCGGTATGACCGTTCCATCGTAGATTTTCATAATTAAGGTTGGGTCATCTTCCCCACGGTTAGGGTCTATCACCAATCGTGAGAAATTGCTGCACAAAACTGGAGATTTTAAAAGTGTGCCTAGAGCCAAACTCAGCCCTTCTGCCCCAATATCGTATGCAATGTGGCGTTGCATTTCTTTTTCTGGCAAGCCAAGAGATTTACTGCCTATAGCCTTTGGAACAAGGTTGCGCGCATGGTCGCACGTAATCAGCCATGGTCCTTTTTTTTCTGATCCTGTAATAAAAAATGGTAAATTTTTTTGCATGTCCAATCATAGCTTAGTTGTAGTTAGATGTGAATTGGGGCAATAGGATTTCAAAATGATAGCGATAACAATAAGAAAGTCTTGCGAATGAAGCGTGACAGAAATGTAAAGATCGTGGCAACCCTTGGGCCTGCATCAAATAATTACGAAATGATCCGTTCCCTGCATGAGGCCGGTGCTGATGTGTTCCGGCTAAATATGTCCCACGGAGATCATTCTGAAATTGCTGCGCGTCACGCCATTATTCGCCAAGTTGAAAAAGATCTTGATAGTCCAATCGCGATCCTTGCAGATCTGCAGGGACCCAAATTACGGGTAGGTCCATTTAGAAATGGTGAAGAGGAACTGGTTAATGGGGCGGACTTTCGGTTGGATTTAAAGGAATCTGACGGGGACGTGACGCGAGTGACACTGCCACACCCTGAAATTTTTCAAGCACTGGAGGTTGGTGCGAGACTCTTAGTTAATGATGGTAAAATACGGCTTAAAGTCAAAAGCTGTGGTGCTGATTTTGCAGACTGTATTGTTGAGGCTGGTGGCACTATTTCCAATCGTAAAGGTGTCAATGTTCCTGATGTGCTATTGCCGCTTAAAGCGCTATCGCCCAAAGATCGCGCTGATCTTGAATTTGCTTGTGAACTAGGTGTGGATTGGTTGGCTTTGTCTTTTGTGCAGCGTCCTGAAGATGTATACGAAGCACGCGCCCTGGCAAATGGCAGAGCTGCAGTAATGTCAAAAATTGAAAAACCAGCAGCGGTCGATGCGTTTGATGAAATTTTACGTGTAAGCGATGGCATTATGGTGGCCCGTGGTGATCTTGGAGTTGAGTTACCTGTCCAAGCAGTGCCGCCCATTCAAAAGCAGCTAGTCCGCAAGTGCCGTGCAGCTGCAAAGCCAGTTATTGTGGCAACACAAATGTTAGAAAGTATGATTGAAAGTCCAATGCCAACGCGGGCGGAAGTCAGCGATGTTGCTAATTCTATCTATGAAGGTACTGATGCCATCATGTTGTCGGCAGAATCTGCGGCAGGTTTATTTCCAATTGAAGCTGTAACAACGATGAATAACGTGGCTATAGAAGTGGAACGGGACCCAACTTATACCAGTATTCTCGAAGCTAGTCGTAGTGCTAAAGGAAAAACTGTAGCTGATAGCATCGTTGCGGCAGCACGTGAGATTGCTGAAACTACAGACATTAAGGCCATTGCTTGTTTTACCTTTTCGGGCACGACGGCAAGTCTTACGGCGCGTGAGCGACCTCGGGTTCCAATCATAGCATTAACTGCCAATATAAATACGGCACGGCGCCTGAGTTTAACCTGGGGGACAAATTGTGTAATCACTGGGCCTGTGGATCGCTTCAAAATGGCAGTGGTTGCCGCGGTTCGTGCAGCTGTAAGTCAAGGCTTTGCAAAAGAGCAAGATCAAATAGCAGTGACTGCTGGTGTTCCATTCAACCAAGCAGGCACTACAAATATTTTGCGTGTGGCGCCGTGTGAAGAGCGTTTGATCTATCGATCAGAACCAGACATTTGATGGGTTTGAAGTTTGGCTAGTTGTTAGTACCTTATACTATAAGTTATTGTTAATATTCTATAGGTTTTATTATGCTCTTAGTGTTTCTGTTAAAGTAATAATTATTGCTTGCCCTTAGCATTGATCCTGCATACAACCAGCACTCTACCGCGAGACCGGCCCAAAGTGGCATGCCGAGTCGCGCGTTCACCTTCTAAAACAGGAGACCGAAATGCCCAAAATGAAGACTAAGTCGAGCGCTAAAAAGCGTTTCAAGGTGACAGCGACCGGTAAGGTTATGGCTGCACAAGCTGGCAAACGCCATGGAATGATAAAACGTTCCCGAAAATTCATTCGTGACGCCCGCGGCACGACCACTCTGTCTGCTCCTGACGCGAAAATCGTCAAGAGCTACATGCCCTACGACCGCTAAGGAGGTTCACAGAGATGTCACGTGTAAAAGGTGGTACAGTAACCCACGCCCGTCATAAGAAAATAATTAAAGCTGCCAAAGGTTATTCTGGCCGCCGGAAAAACGTATTTAAAACAGCAACTCAGGCCGTTGATAAAGCGAACCAATATGCGACACGCGACCGCAAGGTACGTAAGCGCAATTTTCGTAGTTTGTGGATTCAACGTATTAATGCTGCATGCCGCAGCCACGATGAAAACTTGTCGTACAGTCGGTTTATAAACGGCTTGTCTTTGGCCGGTATAGAAGTTGATCGTAAGGTTTTGGCTGACTTGGCGGTAAATGAACCAGGCGCATTTGGAGCGATAGTGTCAAAGGCACAGGCTGCACTCGTTTAAAAAGCCGTTTAAAGATAAGTAAGCAGCCTCGGATACTTCCGGGGCTGTTTTCCTTTGTAATTCTGAACTTAGTAGCATGGCTCATGTGTCGTTTATTCTCTCAAGTCGGCATGAGATTAGTGTGTAATGCTTATTATAAGGCTATTTTAGTCTGAGAGTTTGAATGACTAATAGTTAAGCTTTAGTGTTAGTGCAATTTTTCTCTTGGCCACATCTGCTATTTCCATCATACGGCACAAATGATTATTCGGTTTATTAACGGCCTTTGGCACCACCTTCGGTACATCCCCCTGTTATCGGCATTATCGATTTCGCGTGGCCGCGCGTTTGATAGGAGATCTAGGGCACTTGGTGCCTTGGTAGGTCTTGTAGTGCGCTACTTCCCAGTTGCGCGCCGCCGGGTGGACGGTGAGTTACGCCGAGTTTATCCTGATATGCCTAGATCTGAGCGTTTGAAGTTGTGCCGCAATATGGGTCGCAATATGGGTCGGACTCTTTTTGAAATCTTGCACTGTACGGAATTTCAAACCATGCATGATCGAAACACTGTGTCTGGGCCTGGCCTTACAGCGCTGCGATCAGCCCATGCCGCTGGTAAAGGTGCAATTATAGTATCTGGTCACTTTGGGCAGTGGGAAGCTATCCGTTCAGCATTGAAGGCCCGAGGTATGGAAACTGGAGCCGTGTATCGTCCGCAAACAAACCGGCACTACGAACGCCGCCTTTTGTCTGGTATTGAAGCTGGTGGTAAGCCGATTTTGGCCACTGGTAAAATTGGTACTAGAGCCTTGGTGCGTCATATCCGTGCAGGTGGTTTCATTGCGATCCTGCTGGATGAAAAATATCCTGATGGGGCTCGCCTTCCTTTCTTAGGACATCCTGCCCTAACGTCGCTTGTTGCAGCTCAACTTGCCTTGAAATACGACCTACCCATGGTCCCTGCCTTTGGAACACGGGTTGGCGATGGGACACGATTTAATGTCGAATTTGATGCTGCTATCACGCCTTCCAATAGTCTGACGATGACCCAAGCTTTTAATGACAACCTGTCAGACCGGATCCGTGTGGACCCGGATCAATGGTATTGGATGCTGCGTCGATGGAAGGGTGCCTAAGGTATTGTGATTTATTGTGTTGGTACTGTGGCGCATGCACATAGAGATTATCTATGTGGCAGTTGGAGCTACAAAACTGCAACCGCTCTTGCCCGTGCTGTATAATCTCGCTAGCAATGTTCGCAAAAGAATATGGAGGATCCGATGGACGGTCTGCGCGAAAAATATTTAGGCCTAATTCTGGCCGCTGCGGATGAGACTGCGCTGGAAGATTTGCGCGTCCAGGCCGTCGGTAAAAAAGGCGAGATAAGCCTGCAGATGCGGTCTCTGGGCAAGATGAGCCCTAAAGAACGCCAAGATGCTGGCCCGGCGCTCAATTCGCTAAAGAATGAGGTTAATACTGCATTAATCTTGCGAAAGGCATCACTTGGGGATGCAGCTTTGGAAGAGCGCTTGAAATCTGAATGGTTAGACGTCACTTTGCCCGGCCGCGGCAAAAAAATGGGGTCAATACACCCAATCTCACAGGTTTGGGAGGAAGTAACGGCAATCTTCGCCGACATGGGTTTTTCGGTTGCTGAAGGGCCACAAATCGAAACAGATTGGCATAATTTTGATGCGCTAAACATGCCAGGCCATCATCCTGCGCGTGCTGAGATGGATACTTTTTATACGTATCGTGCCGAAGGCGATGAGCGTCCACCGCATGTGTTACGTACTCATACCAGTCCTGTTCAAATTCGTTCGATGGAGAAAATGGGTGCACCGCTGCGGATCATCTGTCCAGGCCGTGTATACCGGGCTGATTATGATCAAACCCACACGCCAATGTTCCACCAAGTTGAAGGCTTAGCGCTCGACACTGATGTTTCGATGGCCAATCTGAAATGGTGTTTGGAAGAATTTGTTAAGGCGTTTTTTGAGGTGGATAATGTTGAATTACGGTTTCGCGCGTCGCATTTTCCTTTCACTGAACCGTCTGCAGAGGTCGATATTCGCTGCAGTTGGTCCAACGGTCAGCTGAAAGTGGGCGAGGGTGACGATTGGATGGAAGTGCTGGGCAGTGGTATGGTGCATCCTAAGGTTTTGGAAGCCGGTGGAATCGATGCAAATAAATACCAAGGCTTTGCCTTTGGGCTTGGAATTGACCGAATTGCTATGCTTAAGTACGGTATTCCTGATTTGCGCGCCTTTTTTGATAGTGATCTGCGTTGGTTACGTCATTATGGCTTTGCGGCACTAGATAAGCCTGGTTTGGTCAGTGGGTTGAGCCGTTAATCGGCCTTTTGCCTGATAATAGGATCTGCCCAGAGTAGGTTTTGCTTGGTATATCTCACACTAATAAAGATAAGTTGGCATCCGCATGCTAAACTTTAGGTCGAATTTTTAATTATGATTGTTGAATAGTTCAAATTTGGCCATTTATTTGAAAGATTTTGGGGCTGACACTAAGCTCTTCAATCATTTGTGTTTTTGATCGGCAAATGGTTCTCTCAGCCTGGGCTCTATTTACCTTGAAACTGACTAGTTGTTGTAACTGGTGTAGTTGAACCTGAAGTTGGAAGTTTACTTCATTAGTTTTAATTTAAAAAAATAAGCTGTAGCTTGGCCTACTTGTTTTAGTATGCATCGGGCTTTCCCTTCTGTGCAAACAGGAGTATCCAATTATGGAGTCTGCGAAAATTCTGAGCACTAGGACGGCCCATTATGAAATTCACATTGTCATGGTTGAAAGACCATCTGGAAACTGAAGCATCTCTGGATGAAATCACCTATGCTTTAACTGATCTAGGCCTAGAGGTAGAGGAGGTAACAAATCCTATTGCTAAGCTGTCTGCATTTACACTTGGCAAAGTGATAGAAGCCAAAAAGCACCCAGATGCTGATAAGCTACGCATCTGTAAGGTGCAAACTGCTACTGGCATGAGCCAGATCATTTGTGGCGCCCCAAATGCGCGCGCTGGCATCACCGTGGTGATTGCCCAGCCTGGTGTCTATGTGCCGGGCATTGATACCACTATTAGCGTTGGTAAAATCCGCGGGGTCGAGAGCTATGGTATGATGTGCTCTGAGCGTGAGATGGAGCTGAGTGACGAACATGATGGTATCATTGAGCTGGCCTCTGGTGAGGTTGGCCAAAGTTTTTCTGATTGGCTAGCAGAGCATGATCCGGCTAGAGTTGATCCTGTTGTCGAAATTGCGATAACTCCCAACCGCCCAGATGCCTTAGGCATTCGCGGTATTGCGCGTGATTTGGCAGCTCGGGGTTTGGGCGAGCTGAAGGACCGAGATGTTAAGCCAGTATCTTCTACTTTTAAGGCAAATATTTCTGTTTCAATTGACTCTGACACTTTGGATGGCTGCCCCATATTTTGTGGTCGTGTGATTCAAGGAGTGAAGAATGGACCAAGCCCAGTGTGGCTCCAGCAAGCATTGCGTGCAATTGGCATGCGTCCGATAAGCTTTTTGGTCGATGTGACAAATTTTTTCACTATAGACCGTAACCGCCCTCTACATGTTTTTGATGTCGATAAAATAGCTGGAAATTTGCGTGTGCATCGCGCGCTTGGTGGTGAGAGTATCTCAGCTTTAGACGACAAAGAGTATATTTTTCAAGCTGGCCAGATGATGATCAGTGATGACAACGGAGCGCAGAGCATTGCTGGTATAATGGGGGGGGCAGTTACGGGCTGTACTGAAGAGACGGTTAATGTTTTTGTTGAATCGGCTTATTGGGACCCTATCCAAATTGCATATACAGGCAGGGCGCTGCAGATTAACTCTGATGCTCGTTACCGATTTGAGCGTGGTGTAGACCCAGAATTTACTCCAGATGGGCTTGAGTGCGCAGTGCGTATGATAGTCGATCATGCTGGCGGCGAAGCTTCTGAGCTAATTCAAGCTGGGACGGTTCCTGATTACACGCGTGCCTATCGGCTAGATGTGAGGAGGGTATACTCGCTTGTTGGAATGGACATTTCTGAAAGTACCCAACGGTCAACGCTAAGTTCTCTCGGATTTCGCTTAGAAGGTGATATGGCATACGTGCCAAGCTGGAGACCGGATGTGCAGGGTGAGGCTGATTTAGTGGAAGAAATAGCACGTATTGCATCCCTAACCAAGCTTGTTGGCAAACCCTTCGGTCGTGTTGGTTTAGGAGTTCCAAAACCTGTACTTACCGTGGAGCAAACCCGCGAACAAACTTCGCGGCGGATGATAGCTTCATTAGGTTATAATGAGTGCGTGACGTACAGTTTTATAGACCATGCAGCCGCTACAATGTTTGGCGGTGGTAAGGATGCCACTATGCTGTCCAATCCTATTAGTTCGGAAATGAGCCATATGCGCCCCTCTTTGCTGCCTGGCCTCTTGCAAGCGTCTGCGCGGAACCAAGCCCGTGGCATTATGGATATGGCTTTGTTCGAAGTTGGCCCGGTTTGGAATGGTGGGGAACCTGAGGATCAAGAGACGTTGGCGTGTGGTATTCTAGTAGGCCATACCGATGCGAAAAGCGTACATAATACTCGCCGTATGGTTGATGTATTTGACGCGAAAGCAGATGTCGAAATGATATTACATGCACTTGGTGCCCCTCGTAAAGTCCAATACCAGCGTGGCCTTTCTGAATGGTGGCATCCCGGCCGTTCGGCCCGCATGATGCTTGGGAAGACATCGCTGGTAGGCTTTGGTGAAATTCATCCAAAGGTGCTTGCTGCATTAGATGTAAAAGGCCCAGTTGTAGCTTTTGCAATTCATATTAGAAACATTCCAATACCGAAGTCAAAGTTAGCAACTCGCTCTGCATTGGTAGCTTCTGATTTCCAGGCAGTGGAACGCGATTTTGCTTTCGTGGTAGAGGCTTCTGTTGAGGCTATAACTTTGGTGAACGCTGCGAAGGGAGCTGACAAGGCCTTAATCGAAGATGCGTGGATTTTTGACGAGTTTAGCGGTGGGTCGCTTGAGGAAGGTTTTAAATCTCTAGCTGTGACCGTGCGCTTGCAACCCAAAGAAGCAACGCTGACGGATGCGGACATTGAAGCTATAGCTAGTAGAGTTGTTGAAAAAGTGGCCAAAGCCACTGGTGGCACGCTCAGAAGTTAGAATAATTCGTCGCACTCCTCACATGGGTAATTTCATTAGAGTCGTTGCTATCCATTTTATTTCATTTTAAAATTTGAAGATTATTCAGATAGACTTCTAGTTATTGAAAGAAATGGTGTGAATATGAAAATAGACGCTACAGATCGTCGGTTATTGTCTGTATTGCAATCCAAAGGACGCATTTCAAATTTTGATTTGGCAGATCAGGTAAATATGTCAGCCTCGGCTTGTCACCGGAGAGTTGGACGGCTTGAGGCTGAGGGTTTCATTCAGGCTTATGTGGCTTTGCTGGATCCGCGCAAGGTAGATCGACAGACAACTGTATTTGTTGAAATTACACTAAGTGGCCAAAACGAAGAGGTGTTGGCTTCCTTTGAAAAAGCGGTCGCGCTTATCCCGGATGTGTTGGAGTGTCATTTAATGGCCGGCAGTGCTGATTTTTTGCTCAAAGTAGTGGCCAAGGATACTGAAGACTTTGCCAAAATTCATCGTAAGTTTCTTGCTCAATTGCCGGGTGTCACCCAGATGCAATCTAGCTTTGCACTTCGCACTGTGTTCAAAACTACAGCGTTACCGCTTTAAGATAAAATCAAAAAACCCCCACGTTAACGTGGGGGTTTTCATTGTGTATCGGGGCGCGTTGCCCGAAGGAATGATTTACATCATGCCGACTCACTTTGAGCTTTCTTGCGCGCCAGCTTACGAGTACGACTGATGCCTTCGGCTTTCTGTCGTGCTTTTTTCTCGGATGGTTTCTCGAAATGTTGCTTGAGCTTCATTTCGCGAAACACACCCTCGCGTTGTAGCTTTTTCTTCATAGCCCGAAGGGCCTGATCGACGTTATTGTCGCGAACACTAACCTGCATGTGGTTTTCACCACCTTTCTAGTTTAAATTGCATAATTGCAGGAGGTCTTTGATTAGCGCAGGCCTGCTGTTTTGTCTAGCTGTGCTGATGTAAGGGGCTTTATGAATTTAGAAATGAGATTATATGATCTGTTGGCGTCAATTTTACCACATGTAGTTTTTGATGGCTGGTCACAAGCGAGCTTTGATTGCGCCGTGGCCGATTTAAATATGGACCCTAGTTTGGCGGCTGTGCTGGCACCACGTGGTGCGGTTGATTTGGCGATAGCATATCACCGCCTTGGTGATGCTAACATGTTGGCCCGATATGAGGTTCTGGCCACGAAGGAACTCAAAATAAAAGAAAAAATAACACTGGCGGTTCGCCTGCGGCTCGATGTTATTGAAAATAAGGAGGTAGTTCGCCGTGGCTCCGCTTTGTTCGCGTTGCCACGATTTGTGGGTGATGGTGCTAAGCTGATATGGAACACATCTGACAATATTTGGATGGCGCTTGGTGATACATCTGAAGACGTGAACTGGTATAGCAAAAGAGCAACCCTCAGTGCGGTTTACGCCGCTACTGTATTATTTTGGTTAGGTGATGACAGCCCTTCATATGAGGCGACTTGGGGCTTTTTAGATCGGCGTATCGAAAATGTCATGCAAATCGAAAAAGCTAAGGGGCAGATTCGCGCAAATAAGAAACTCAGCACAGCCTTAGCTGCTCCGCTGTGGCTCATAGGCAAAATCAAACGACCAGTTGTGCGCGATGATCTACCTGGGCGTCGACTAAAGTTTTAAATTTTTTTTAATAAAGAGGAGTGCTTTGATGCCTAATATGACTGCTGTTGAAATAACTGCTCCGGGTGGGCCGGGTGTTTTGCAACTTAGCCAGCGGCCGATACCCGTGCCCAGGCAAGGCCAAGTTATCATAGAGTTGGCCTATGCTGGCGTCAATCGCCCGGATACGTTGCAAAGGGCTGGCCTCTATAACCCGCCTGAAGGGGCAAGTGATTTACCCGGCCTTGAAGGGGCTGGTATAATTTCTGCTGTGGGTCTTGGAGTTACGCAATGGTCGGTGGGTGATAAGGTGTGTGCGTTGCTGCCTGGTGGAGGCTATGCGCAATTTGCGGCAACATGTGCTGCACATTGCTTGCCCGTACCAAAGGGCCTGTCATTGAAGCAGGCGGCTTGCTTGCCAGAAACGTTTTTTACGGTTTATTCTAATGTATTTGAACGTGGAAAATTGCAGGTGGGGGAAAAGTTTTTGGTCCATGGCGGCTCGTCGGGGATTGGTACAACTGCAATCCAGTTGGCACATCTGTTTGGCTCAAGGGTATTTGCTACCGCTGGGTCTGAAAAAAAGTGCCAGGTTTGCAAAGATCTTGGCGCGGAGCGGGTTATCAATTATCGCAGTGAAGCGTTTGAAGATGTGTTGAAGCCCTACGGCGGAGTTGATTTGATTTTAGATATGGTTGGTGGAGGCTATATCCAGCGGAATTTGAAATCTTTAGCTGATGATGGTCGCTTGGTCCAGATTGCCTTTTTGCAAGGACCACAAGTTACTCTGAATTTGGTGCAGATGATGGCTCGTCGCTTATCAATCACAGGATCTACATTGCGTCCACAAAGTGATCTTGCAAAGGCTGAGATTGCAGGCTCGTTACTGCACAAAGTTTGGCCACATTTGGCTGCAGGTCGAATCGCTCCTGTGATGGATAGTGAATTCCCTCTTGCGAAAGTAGCTCAGGCCCACGAACGGATGGAGTCCAGTCAACATATTGGAAAAATAGTCTTAAAAATCTAATATTTTTTAACTTATTTTCCTAGTATTAATTGACTGTAGTGAAGGCTTGATTGAGCTTAAAGATGAGAGAAAAACCTTAGTTATAAGC
>JAVLEV010000018.1:0-19577 GCA_031920365.1 Planktomarina sp.
TCCTTAGTAATCATTTCCCAAGCAAAAAAAATCGCTTCTTCTTTGAAATAATCGCTAAAGCTGAAGTTCCCCATCATTTCAAAGAATGTGTGGTGGCGCGCTGTATAGCCCACATTATCTAGATCATTGTGCTTACCACCGGCGCGCACACATTTTTGTGCTGTGGTTGCGCGGGTGTAATCGCGAGTTTCTACGCCAGTAAAAAGGTTTTTAAATTGAACCATTCCTGAATTGACAAACATCAGTGTAGGGTCATTGCGAGGTACCAACGGGCTTGATGGCAAAACACGATGACCCTGTTTTTCAAAATAATCCAGAAAGGTGGAGCGGATATCATTCAACATGGGCATTTGTTAAAAAACCTTGTGGGTTGGGACTGCCGAAAGACTTACAGCTCCTTTTTATAAGTGTCCACGGCAAACAAAAACACCCCAGTACTTCCGTTCTGAGGTGTTTTATAATTTGACTAAACTGAACTGAAATTAAATATCAATCACGTTATCTTCATCAGTTTTTAGTGGAACTGCCTTTGCCTTCGGCTCATCTTTAGGACGTTCAAAATCTAACCCATGAGCTTCACGGATTTTTGCTTCAATATCATAAGCCATAGCACTGTTTTCTCTAAGATAAATTTTAGCATTCTCACGGCCCTGCCCAATTCTCTCATCACCATAGCTATACCAGCTACCAGACTTTTCAACAATACCGCCCTTAACACCTAGGTCGACAAGCTCACCCATTTTAGAAATGCCCTCGCCATACATAATGTCGAATTCAACCTGCTTAAAAGGCGGTGCAACTTTGTTTTTTACAACCTTTACACGTGTTGCATTTCCAACAATTTCATCACGGTCTTTCAATGCTCCAATTCGCCGAATGTCCAATCGTACTGAAGAGTAGAACTTCAGTGCATTACCACCACTTGTGGTTTCTGGACTTCCAAACATCACACCAATTTTCATCCTGATCTGATTGATGAAAATAACCATACAGTTGGATTTACTAATGCTACCAGTTAATTTGCGCATGGCTTGGCTCATGAGACGCGCCTGTGCACCCACCTGGTGATCGCCCATATCACCCTCCAACTCCGCACGTGGTGTCAGCGCTGCAACAGAATCTACAACAACCATTGACACAGCACCTGACCGGACCAAAGTATCAGTAATTTCTAGAGCTTGCTCGCCAGTATCAGGTTGAGAAATCAACAAATCATTTAAATTTACACCCAATTTCTGAGCATAAAGGGGATCGAGCGCGTGCTCGGCATCTACAAATGCACAGACGCCTCCTTTCTTTTGCTCTTCTGCGACACAGTGAAGTGTCAAAGTTGTCTTGCCAGAAGATTCTGGCCCATAGACTTCTATTATCCGTCCCTTTGGCAAACCGCCAATACCAAGGGCAATATCCAACCCAATCGAGCCAGTAGAGGTGGCTTCTATGCCCTGGATGGCAGAGCCGTCCCCGAGCTTCATAATTGAACCTTTACCGAACTGACGTTCGATTTGTGCCAGAGCGCTATCTAGAGCTTTCTGGCGATCGCCTGATTTTGGTGCCATTGTAAGTAAATCTGCCGTTGCCATTGTTTCACATTCCTTATTCCATACCCTGATCTGGGGGACAATGATGTTCTGTTCTCATCTTGTTCTCCTTATGGGATCAAAACAAGAACATATCAAGAAAATTTATATAGTAAACCGTAGAAAACTCAGTTAAGTTATAACTTATGTAAACGATAACAATGGCTTATTATAAATATACGATGTATATTATGACATATAAATTTTTTTAACCTTGTCTTCATTTAGGCTGGGCAGAAAAGCAATTAGGCTTGTTTGTGGAACTATTGCGTGAGGAGATTCGGATTTTACTAAAATATCACTCGCTAGCAAGAACCTCACCATCGTTAGTTAATGGGCCATTCATTATAGTTACAACAAAATACTAACAATATAATCTACCATTTAGTTAGTCTGCTAAAAAATATCAGACTTCAATACGACACTAAATATAGCCACTAAATAAACTATATTTAATGAAATATATACCCAATGGAGGATCTTTTTCAAGTTAAGAAAGGCTATAAGATATTTTTCGTTAACGAGAGAACACCACTAATCTAACTAACAGCCAACACAGTTAATAATACTAGCCCTTATATAAAAAAATAAATTTTTTCAAAAAGTTAAATACAAACTAACTTCATGAAAACTTTTTGAAAATAACTAGATACAATCCATCGTTTACAGGCGATGGTAAATATTGCTTCACTGTTAAAATACTCAGATTTGGAAAATTTTCGCATATATAAGTTTGCTGCATTTGATTTTCAGCATTGAAAATTGAACATGTAATAAAAGCCAGCACACCGCCGGGGGCTAAATGAGCAACTGACTTGGTAAGAATTTCGCGTTGGAGTTGAACATATTTTGAAATAATGTTTTCGGTAAGAGTCCACTTGCCCTCTGGAGACCGTCGCCATGCGCCGCTGCCTGTACAGGGAAGATCACAAATGACAGTGTCAAATTGCGTTTTTGGGTCAAGCTCCAGCGGTGGAATGACCACAATATCATGGCCCCCGCGTGCAGAACGTGGGCCAATCTCACTCATACGTGCTAAATTAACATCATGCGCAAATATCTTAAGGCCTGTTCTGGCGGCTAAAGCCAATGACTTGCCACCACCTCCTGCACAATAGTCTAATACCCGCCCCGTAGCAGGTATGGCGGCGGCTACGGCTTGAGATGCAGCGTCTTGAAGTTCAAACCAACCCTTCGAAAAAATATCCTGTAAAACCAACTGCCTAGTCTTATTTTCTACAGTAAGTGCAGTATCAGATATCTGATTGGCGCTTGTCTCAATACCATTATCTGCCAAAGCTAGCTTAACCTGCGATACTGTGGCTTTTTGTGTATTTACTCGCAGAGTCACTGGAGCACGATGCTTTAGGACTTGAGATATTTGACAGGCTTGAACATCGCCGTAAGACTTAATCATTTCCTGGATAGTCCAATCCTGGAGATCCCATGCATCCAATTCAGAAATCATGGGCCGGATTAATTCATCCGCCGTCAGCTCTTCTGGCGCATGGCCTAAGCCTGTGAAAACCTCCTCTGGGTCCTTATTGTTGGCATATAGTGATCCTATAGCCCAGGTACGAGCAGAGTGTACAACGGGCCAAGCGCCAGCTGATCTTCGACAGCGGATGGCTTGGAATACTAAATCGCGGATTGCAGCCCTATCCTTTGAGCCTGCAAAACGATTATTTCTGCCCCAATTAGTAAGCGTTTTTTCAGCTGGAGCTCCCAAAAGAACAGTATCAAGAACTTCAATGGTTGCTGCAAGTCGCGCGCCAGGTGTCATCTACCCTATCCTATCCTATAATTTGGGCTTTCGCGGGTAATTTGAACATCGTGCACATGACTTTCTTTCAAACCTGCACCAGTTATTTTTACAAAATCGCAATTATGGCGCATCTCTTCAACTGTTGCACAGCCCGTGTAGCCCATAGCTGCTCGTAGACCACCCACTAATTGATGAAGAACATTTCCAGCTGGGCCTTTATACGGCACCTGCCCCTCGATGCCCTCAGGTACCAACTTGTCACTAGCGGCATCTTTTTGAAAATAACGATCTGCAGATCCACGCGCCATGGCGCCAAGTGACCCCATACCACGATACGATTTAAAACTGCGCCCTTGGTAAAGGATTATCTCACCAGGACTCTCGTCTGTACCCGCAATCATTGAGCCAACCATGGCGCAGGAGGCACCCGCAGCGATAGCTTTGGCAAAGTCTCCTGAGAATTTTATTCCTCCATCTGCTATTATTGGGATTCCAAAGTCTTTGGCTACAGACACACAATCCAAAATAGCAGTAAGCTGGGGAACACCCACTCCAGCGACCATACGAGTTGTACATATGGACCCGGGACCAATACCTACTTTAATCGCATCTGCTCCAGAATCAATCAGGGTTGCTGTAGCAGCAGCTGTGGCGACGTTGCCTGCAACAATCTGAGTTTCGCCTGCTACTTCTTTAGCTCTTGCTACTGCGATTGCGACACCTTCAGAGTGGCCATGAGCAGTATCTATAACAACCATATCAACGCCAGCATCAATTAAAGCCATTGTACGCTCAAATCCCGCGTCGCCAACCGTACTGGCTGCCGCCACTCGCAATCGCCCCAAGTTATCCTTGCAAGCATGTGGGTTGAGAACAGCTTGCTCAAGATCTTTTAGTGTCAACAGGCCAGTTAGTTTTCCAGACCCGTCGGTCACTAATAGTTTTTCAATACGGCGTTCTGCCATCATCTCTTTGGCTTCCCTAGGATCGGCAGGCTCTTGTAAAATAGCCAGATTAATAGTCGACATCATGGCAGAAACTGGAGTTTTGGGGTCTTTAGCAAACCGCATGTCACGGTTGGTGACAATACCCACTACTTGACCATCTAAAACCACAGGAAACCCGGTGACTCTATAGCGTTCTTGCAAGACCTTGGCATCAGCCAATGTTTGATCTGGGGTTAAGGTGATTGGGTTGAAGACAATTCCACTTTCAAAGCGTTTTACACGCCGTACCTGACGCGCCTGTTCGTCTGAATCCAAATTGCGATGAATTACGCCCATTCCACCAGCCTGTGCCATAGCAATGGCCATCTTCACTTCGGTCACAGTATCCATAGCAGATGAGAGCAAGGGGATGTTTAGATTAATTGATTTGGTCACTTTTGTGCGGGTGTCGGCTGTCGACGGCAAGACCGACGATTGGGCCGGTACAAGCAAAACATCATCAAAAGTTAAGGCCTCGCGAATCTCCATTGGAATCCTCCTAGAGTGGTTATCACTTGGCGATTTTCTATTGCATGGGTTGGCATGATCGGAAAGGGAATAACGACGAATAAACTTACCAAGGCGAATAAATACTTATTCCAGTACAACTCTCCCTTACAAAGTAGTTAAAATCAATGTTTATGCAGTGTGTGCCGCGGAACGACCATTTTCAGCCGCAGAAGCACTTTACCGTAAGCTAAGGAAGCGTAGGTTACATCAACACATTGGCAAAGGTTTTAGGCATGACACAAGAGCACTTGGTCCTATTCACGCCCTCGGGTAAACGTGGCCACTTTGCTGCGGGAACACCTATTCTATTGGCCGCACGCAAATTAGGCGTTGATCTTGATTCTGTTTGTGGTGGAAGAGGAATTTGTTCAAAGTGCCAAATTACCCCAAGTTATGGTGAATTCTCAAAACACGGGGTGACAGTGGAACATGGCGCACTATCAAAATGGAATTCAGTAGAGCAGCGCTATGAGGACAAACGTGGTTTGAAAGAAGGCCGCCGTTTAGGCTGCCAAGCCACTGTGCAGGGCGACGTCGTAATAGATGTGCCGCCAGAAAGCCAGGTGCATAAGCAAGTGGTGCGAAAGCGCGCTGAGGTTTTCGACATCACCTTAAATCCCTCGACGCGGCTCTACTATGTTGAAGTTGAAGAACCCGACATGCATAATCCATCTGGTGATCTCGAGCGCCTGGTGGTTGCACTGGAAACGGAGTGGCAGCTTAAGAACCTTCAAGCAGACTTCAACATCATGCCAAAATTGCAGCAAATATTGCGTAAGGGTAACTGGAAGATTACCTGCGCAGTGCATCACGCTGATAATGGAATTGATCCACAAATTGTGCATCTTTGGCCTGGGCTTTATGAGGGCACAATCTATGGAATGGCAGTCGATTTAGGATCTACTACCATAGCTGCTCACCTTTGTGATTTGCGTACTGGAGATGTAGTGGCGTCTTCAGGTCAAATGAATCCACAAATTAGGTTTGGAGAAGACCTGATGAGCCGTGTTAGCTATGCTATGATGAACCCGGGTGGCGACAAAGAAATGACCCGCGCTGTGCGCGATGGCATGGACGCTCTGTTTACCCAAATTTCGGCGGACGCCGAAATAGACAAAACCTTGATCATGGACGCAGTCTTTGTATGTAATCCAGTCATGCACCACCTATTTTTGGGTATTGATCCGTTTGAGTTGGGGCAAGCCCCCTTTGCACTTGCCACATCTAATGCCCTGAGGTTGTTCGCCTGTCAGTTAGATATCAACATTCACCCAAGCGCGAGAGCTTATATTCTACCCTGTATTGCAGGACATGTAGGAGCAGATGCGGCCGCGGTAGCTCTGTCTGAAGCACCAGATAAATCGGATGATCTGGTGCTGGTAGTGGATGTGGGTACCAATGCAGAAATCTTGCTAGGTAATAAAGAAAAAGTACTGGCTTGCTCATCGCCCACTGGCCCAGCATTTGAAGGGGCGCAAATAAGTTCAGGCCAACGCGCAGCACCAGGTGCCATTGAGAAGGTAGAGATTGATCCTATCACTAAAGAGCCTAAATTCCGGGTAATAGGTTGTGACTTATGGTCTGATGAAAACGGTTTCTGGGACGCCATCAAGAATACTGGTATAACTGGAATCTGTGGTTCTGGGATTATTGAAGCTATTGCAGAAATGCGTATAGCAGGGTTACTTGATCAATCAGGCTTAATTGGCTCGTCGGAGCAAACAGGAACAGAGCGCTGCATCTTAGATGGTCGCACGCATAGCTACATCATGTATGATGCCAGTGCTATTGGTGGACCTACAATAGCAGTCACTAACCCTGATATACGTGCAATCCAGATGGCAAAAGCGGCTCTGTATTCCGGGGCACGGTTGTTGATGGATAAGTTTGGTGTTGATAAAGTTGATCGTGTTGTTTTGGCTGGAGCCTTCGGGGCACATATATCACCCAAACATGCTATGGTTTTAGGCATGATACCTGACGTGCCATTTGAACGGGTAACATCAGCAGGTAATGCTGCAGGTTCAGGTGCAAGGATCGCACTTATTGATACATCACAGCGTGCAGCAATTGAGCAAACTGTGCGAAAAATTCAAAAAATTGAAACCGCTTTAGAACCAAGATTCCAAGAGCATTTTGTCAATGCATCCGCCATACCAAACTCTGGTGATCCGTTCTTTCTACTTAAAGCCACAGTGCCTTTACCAGATGTTAACTTTAATACTGGTGGAGGTGGTAGTGGCAGGCGTCGGCGTCGCTAGACTTGGCATAAGCAGCGATAGGCTTTACAAGTTGACGACACTAAGTGAACCAACTAATTAGAAACGCGTGCGGGTATGGTGAAAAGGTATCACGCGAGCTTCCCAAGCTTAAGTTACGGGTTCAATTCCCGTTACCCGCTCCAAAATTTAATATATTTAAAACAAATACTTAAATTATATAACTTATGTGCATAATTTTTTACCCTTTAGTGAAAACTTATTGTATTTTAGTTGTCGTGAAGAAGACGATGCTCTTTTAGATTTGAAGCATATGATAGGTTATCAGTAATATTTAGCTCCAATAGTATAGTAAAATATTATACTTCTTACACCCGGTCTGGAGTGTGTGATTTTCGAACTACACAGAGTCTTATCTGGTCGCGAACATACGTGTCCACGACAAAGAAAAATTTTCCACGTTTTTAGGTATGGCTGATAACGCTATTAATGCTCATGGCGGTAAAATATTAGTAAAAGGTCCAAATGCTGAGCGTCATAAAGGTGGTTTAAAAGGTATCGTAATGATGATTAAATTTGTTATTTTGAGGCTACAAGAGCATTTTATATTAGTGATGAATATCAACCTACAAAGGTAGTACTCTACCAATGTTCCAACACTGATTTGATGCTAATTAAGGGTTTTGAGTGAGCCACTAACTTGGTAGTTGGCAACATTAAAAGATACAAGATCGTCAGAAATATTTGCATAGTTGATCTTTAAACCAGAAGCCATATCGCTAATACAAAACTAAATGACATCCCAATGTAATACGTAGCACGCTGCTATATTTTTTACCCAAACAACTCCTGACAAAATTCCAAACCATCTACTAATGCATCTACCTCTGCCCCGTTATTATACATGGCAAAACTAGCTCGACAGGTTGCAGTAACATCCAGAAAGTCCATGAGTGGCTGGGCACAATGGTGCCCTGCCCGTACCGCGATGCCTTTTTTATCAAGTACAGTAGAAATATCATGCGCATGCGCCGGACCATTGAGTGTGAAAGAAAATATAGCACCCTTTGTGGCAGACTGTCCCTGCACATTTAGCCAGTTCAAACCATCCAGCCTTTGACGAGCATAGCTACAGAGCGCTCTCTCATGAGTTTCAATATTATCCATGCCGATGTCCATCATATAATCGAGCGCTACACCCAATCCAATTTGCTGCACAATGTTAGGTGTTCCAGCTTCAAACATCATAGGGGGAGAATTGTAAGTTATTACTTCGCGGCCTACATCCCGTATCATGTCACCACCGCCCATAAACGGGCGCATTTCAGCCATACGTTCTGGACGAATATAAATCGCGCCTGAGCCGCTTGGACCATAAAGTTTGTGTCCAGTAACTGCATAAAAATCACAGCCAATATCTTGTACATCTACCGGCATGTGTACCGCTGCTTGAGATCCATCAACAAGTACAACAGCGCCTAGAGCCTGCGCAGCTTTTGTAATAGTTTTCACATCCACCACTGTGCCCAAAACATTTGACATATGTGTGATTGCTACTAATTTTGTCCGGTTCCCCATTGCAGAAATCATCCGCTCTGGATCTAAATCTCCATTCGCATCTACATCCACCCAAACCAACTTCACTCCCAAACGTTCACGCAAAAAATGCCAGGGAATAATATTTGCATGATGTTCCATTATAGACAAAACAATTTCATCACCAGCTTGAAGGCGTTGCATCGCCCAGCCATAGGCTACAAGGTTTATCCCCTCAGTAGTCCCCGAATTGAACACTATGTGATTTTCTGAAGATGCGTTTAAGAAATTTGCAACCTTACCTCGGACAGCTTCATATTTGTCAGTTGCTAGATTAGATAAGTAATGTAAGCCCCGGTGAACATTAGCATATTCAGCAGTATAAGCCTGAGTGACCGCATCAATCACGACCTGTGGCTTTTGTGCTGACGCACCATTATCAAGATATACCAACGGTCTGTTATTTACTTTCCGGGACAAAATTGGAAAGTCACCACGAATATTTTCAACATTAAAACTCATAACGCCACCTGCCCTGGGCTCACCCCAAAAGAAACCAAAATAAACGCGCCAGCCATAGAAAGCCCTATCACGCCAATGATAAAACACGAGGCCGCTTTCCACATCGAACCCAAGTGCATCCATGAATTAATTAAGCCGAATAGGATCCAGAACAACAGACCTGTGGCGATTAGGCTCACTAAGCCCCCCAATGTTATAGAAATTAGCATTAAGGCAGTCTGAGCAACTTGAAGCAGAACTTGCAGCATTTGGATCCAAGCAAAGACTAAAATACCATCTGCAAAGCTGCCAGAACCACCAAGTGCACGCCCCACTAACCAGATTGCCCCCACCAAACCAAGTGTCCCAACCCCCATGACCGAAGCTAATGTTACTGGCGATATTGGTGCAAATCCAGGCAAGATAGCTCCAGTACTAAAACCGTTAAGAGCGAACATTAAGACGACTGCAATAATAATAGTCGCCACAAAGGCACTCAAAGCCGTAACAATGCTGGGTTGTAAGTCCAATATACGTTGGGCTGCAGCATTAGGGTCTTTCAAACTCAATAGCAAAAGATCAATCATAAAATTCATTGTTCTGCCTCGATAAGAGAGTTCACTAGAACCCATAAAAATAATATTAGCCAAAGCGCTCCGACGATAGAGTTTGCGGGGCCAAGGCCAATAAACCCCTTTACCATACCTGCCAGAATTAAAGCTGGAGAGCTGGCTAATAGGGCCCAAAACAGTGCAAGTCTTGCCGAATAATAATCAGCTTTTGCACCAAAGACTTTAGTGGCTAACCGGATTAGGGCTGCCATGCCGTAGGCTATCAAAGGCAAAAGAAATATTATCCCTAGCGCATCGTGCTGTATATAATCAGTAAGTGTCTCGCCAGTTAGATGCGCCTGACGCGCTCTAAAGGGCCACTGAGCCATAAACAAGATTATACAACCACCCATCAGCATTGCGAAGGCCCGATCTTCGCGAAGCCCCATGTGGAGCAATCGAGCCATCACCCGCCTTGGGCGCAAATGGGCCTCTACAATGTCTCGTGTCACAGCCAACTGATTTACCGTACTTCCAAAGTTTCTGTTAGATGCCCCAGAATAGCTGCCGCTATATCCAAATCTTCAATTTCTTCGATGGCTTGAGCGACAAAAGATAAAGTCAAAAGATCTACAGCTTTGGGTTCAGGTATGCCTCGAGAACGAAGATAAAATAACGCCTGTTCATCGATAGCTCCACAGGTTGAGCCATGAGAACAGGCCACATCATCTGCATAAATTTCTAACTCAGGCTTAGCCAGAAATTGACTATCTTCATCCAAAAGCAATGACTGGCTAATCTGGTACCCATCAGTCTTTTGAGCGCCTGCTTTAACAAGAATTTTACCCTGAAAAACACCTACCGCACCATTGCGAAGCACTTTTTTGAATACTTGCCGACTTTCGCAATTCACAGCGTCATGAGTAATGAAAACTGTGTCATCGTGATGACAGTCATTATCTCCCAAACACGCGCCTGAAACGCTTACAGCCGAATTATCTCCAACAAGTTCCAAAATACATTCGTTACGGGTCATCTGCCCACCAGAGGTAAGGGTGAATGATTTAAAAGTACTGTCTGCGCCCACACGTGCGAATATGTGGGTTATTGTGTGGCGTTCATGATCGTCTTGCACCCGTATATGGTGGAAACTGCCAGTATCAGCGACCTCAACTTCCATAACTACATTACAACGCGCGCCATATTGTCCAGTTTCAACCAGTGTCACACTTGCACCCGCCTCTACTTTTACAACGTGATGGATAACAGCATCCACGCTACCCTTGCAAACCGCGTGGATCCGGATTGGATTACTTACATTCTCCCGAGCGTGTACTAAAACTCCCTGTGAAGCAGTAGCTGTATTTAAGGCAGCCAAGGAACGCTTAACTGGGGATTGCCCTTCCAGTTCGCGCTTGCCGTAAATGTCCCGTACCCAATGATGATCCAAAGCTGCAGCATTGGCCAAACTCTCTATCGAACAATTGACAACTTCCGGTAACGCATCAGATATTAAAATCCCGTTTTCAAACAAAATATCTGCATGTAATTGATTTTGGAAAACACTAGTTTTGGAAGTTTCTCGCGCTTTAAGAGTTACAGATTTTTGTGTAAAAAGGTCGGGACGAGTGTATTTCCAATATTCATCACGACGCTCAGGCAGGCCTTGGCTCTGAGCCCTTGCCGCAGCAGATTGGCGGGCTTCCTTCGCCCATGCCCCGGAGGTGGCAATCAACCCATCGTCATGCATCACACGGGTTAGTACTGCTTTACTTGGGGACAAAGCCATTAAGCTGATCCCTCCAGTAAATCGGCATAACCGTTATTTTCAACTTCTAGCGCTAATTCCGGACCTCCAGATTTGATGATGCGCCCTGCAGCCATAATATGAACAACATCAGGCTTAATGTGGTCTAAAAGACGTTGGTAGTGAGTGATAACTAAAAATGTCCGCTTACCGTCGCGAAGTGCATTTACGCCTTGCGCTACTAATTTCATTGCATCCACATCTAAACCGCTATCAGTTTCGTCAAGAATGCACATTTTAGGCTCAAGCATAGCCATTTGCAAAATTTCATTGCGCTTTTTCTCTCCACCCGAAAACCCAACGTTTACTGGACGTTTAAGCATTTCCGCATCAATCTTGAGGTCTTTGGCTTTGGCGCGCACAACTTTTAAAAATTCTCCAGCGCTCATTTCAGGCTCGCCGCGTAACTTGCGCTGAGAATTTACTGCTGTACGCAGAAAGGTCATATTGCCCACCCCAGGTATTTCCACTGGATACTGAAAGGCAAGAAATAAGCCAGCCGCCGCACGTTCTTCAGGCTCCATTGACAATATATCACTGCCTTCCAGTTGAGCAGTTCCAGCAGTCACCTCATAACCGCCTTTTCCAGACAACACGTAAGATAGTGTCGATTTTCCTGAGCCATTTGGACCCATAATCGCATGGACTTTTCCTGCTTCAAGAGAAAGATCAACACCCTTAAGAATCTGCTTATTTTCTTCTTCAAGTTGAACGTGTAAATTTTTTATTTCTAACATTTTTGATCCCTACGCCCAAATATGGCTATATTGTATATCAACGCATACCAGCGCTGTCTTTTAAACACTTATTTGATAGAATATTATCAAATATTTTGAACTTTATGTTCAAACTATCCGACTGACCCTTCAAGTGAGATCGCGACCAAAGCCTGAGCCTCCATAGCAAATTCCATCGGCAATGCCTGCAGCACTTCCTTACAGAAACCGTTTACTACCAAAGCCACTGCGTCTTCTTCGCCCATTCCGCGTGAGCGGCAATAAAATAGTTGATCATCATCAACTTTAGACGTGGTTGCCTCATGCTCAACTCTAGATGAGTTATTCTTCACTTCGATATAGGGTACCGTGTGCGCACCGCATTTATCACCAATGAGCAGGCTGTCGCACTGAGTGTAGTTTCTGCTATTTTTAGCCTTGCGGTGCATAGAAACCAAACCGCGATAGGTATTTTGTGCTTTGCCGGCGCTAATACCTTTCGAAACAATACGTGACTTAGTATTCTTGCCCAAATGCACCATCTTTGTTCCCGTGTCGGCCTGCTGCATATTATTTGCAATCGCTATTGAATAAAATTCGCCTTGGCTATCATCACCACGGAGTACGCAAGATGGGTATTTCCATGTAATAGCAGACCCTGTCTCCACTTGGGTCCACATTACTTTTGAGCGATCACCGCGGCAATCTGCACGTTTGGTCACAAAATTATAAATGCCGCCTACACCGTTCTCGTCACCAGGATACCAATTCTGAACAGTTGAATACTTAATCTCGGCATCATCTAACAAGACTAGCTCCACGACAGCGGCATGTAACTGAGCTATATCGCGCTGAGGAGCCGTACAGCCCTCAAGATAGCTCACATATGATTCTTTATCGGCTATAATTAGTGTACGCTCAAACTGACCAGTATTTTCAGCATTAATTCGGAAATAGGTGCTCAACTCCATTGGACAGCGAACACCAGGGGGTATGTAGACAAAAGATCCATCAGAAAAAACAGCAGAATTCAACGTAGCATAGTAATTATCAGATACCGGGATCACAGTACCCAAATATTTTTTTACTAACTCTGGATGATCCCGGATAGCCTCCGAGATGGAGCAAAAAATTACACCAGCTTGCAGAAGCTCTGATTGGAAGGTGGTGCCTAATGATACGGAATCAAAAACGGCATCCACCGCAACTTTGCGGTCACCTTCTGGAGCTTCCACGCCAGCCAGAAGCGCCTGTTCCTTCAACGGAATTCCAAGTTTTTTGTAAGTTTCCAATAGCTTAGGATCTACGTCATCTAAGGACTTAGGCTTCTCTTCCATACTTTTAGGCCGCGCATAATAATATTGATCCTGGAAATCGATCTTGGGATAGTCCACCATTGCCCAGTTAGGCTCTTTAAGTTCAAGCCAGCGTCTGTACGCTGCCAAGCGCCAATCCAGCATCCATTCAGGTTCTTCATTCTTTGATGAGATCAACCGAACTATATCTTCGGATAGCCCTTTAGGAGCATATTCCATTTCTATTTCGGTGTTCCACCCATATTTATATGTACCAGAAAGTGCATTTACCGCGTCGACGGTTTCCGCATCGACACCATCTTTCACCTGAACGTCATCCATCGCCATTTCATTCCCTATCTGGCCGCTTTACGTACCAAAAATCGTTCATAAGCAGCTAGCCAAACCGCGGCGAACTGTTCAATTTCATCTTCTGTTGTATCCAAGCCAAGTGATACGCGTATCGCAGAACCGGCCACATCGTCATCGTAACCCATTGCTTGCAACACTCTGCTTGTCTTGACTTTTCCTGACGAACATGCGGATCCTGCAGAAACGGCAAAACCCGACAAATCCATTTGCATCACCTGGGTCTCACCCTTCCAGCCTGGTGCCGAAAAACAGCTAGTATTTGGCAAGCGCGCTAATCCAGCCCCTATTGAGATAATAGGTTTTCCACTTTCTTCCAGAGCCTTTTCTAGAATATTTCTAAGTTTCTCAATATTAGCCCATTTTTTATCAGCCAAATCAAGTGATGCCGCCTCAGCTGCAGCTCCAAAACCCGCAAGCCCAATTACATTTTCAGTACCGGCGCGGCGCCCCATCTCTTGGCCACCACCCTTGATTTGAGCAGTTAGTTCTTGACCAGACTTCAGTAGAAGGCAACCAACACCTTTAGGGCCTCCTAGTTTGTGCGCAGAAGCACAACCCATTTGCGCACCACCCCACGCAAAAGAGGTGGGCAGCTTACCAAAAGCCTGTGTCATATCACAAAACCCAAGCCCATTTGGCAGGTCTTGTATTATTCCAGTTTCGGAATTGGCTAACTGCAATGCCGTAGTGCTGGGATCAATCACTTGCACTGCGCCAGACGTAACAGCTAAATCTGGGCTGGTCCAAGTAGCAACCGCTTCATGCTCTATGTTGCAAGCCTGAAACCCTCGACCTTTTAGCGCCAAAGCTGCTGCTTCGGTTGCACTGCTCGTGAACACTATATCATGTCCTCCAACACCAAAGGCTTCAGATATTTGGTTACGTGCTTTTTCAACTATGGATTTTGCCCGTCGTCCCTCTGAATGCACGGATGAGGGGTTTCCCAGAACATCCATTGCCATTAACATTGCTTTGCGCGCTTCAGAGCGTAGGGGCGTAGTGGCATTGTGATCAAGATATATGCGGCCGTTCATTCGTCAATAACTTCAAATAAATTTGGAACAGCGGGGCATGGAGACAGGGTATTGTTGACAACATCTGATAACCGCGTTTGATGCAAAAAAACATAGACCTGCGCACTCAAGCCTTCCCACAGCCGATTGGTAACGCTCTGGGCTCGGCTGCCGGAAACACCGCCAGAAGCGCCTGCCCCTTTATGCATCGCATCTACAGTTTCATCTACTGCTTCAAGTATTTCTACAACTCGTATTTCATGGGCTGGTCGCGACAATCGGTAGCCACCGTTTGTTCCTCGCACAGATTCAACCAGTTTGGCTCGCCTCAATTTAACAAAAAGTTGCTCAAGGTAGGGTAGTGAGATGTGCTGACGCTTTGCAACGTCGGTAAGTGACGCCAACTCAGTAGGTGGTAAAAGGGCCAAATCAGCCAATGCTACCATTCCATAACGACCTTTGGTGGAAAGTTTCATGCTAAATTACACTTTCATGCGATATCATACGTACATTTTGCTCAAATTAATTGACCTACGCGCATCGGTTGCGTAACCCACTCCTTACGGCGGTTTGCCGTGATATTATTAGAATGGTTCTAAGCTGACACTTGACCTAGGTCAAGCGGAGCAAGCGCCAAAACCACCAAAGGAACGATATGCCCGAAGTGATATTTCCTGGCCCAGAGGGCCGCCTTGAAGGCCGTTACCACCCACAGAAAACTAAAGATGCACCTATTGCTATAGTTTTGCACCCTCACCCACAATTTGGTGGCACCATGAATAACAAGGTTGTATATAATTTGCATTATGCCTTTTACAATATGGGCTTCACAGTGCTGCGTTTCAATTTCCGAGGTGTTGGCCGATCACAGGGTGAGTATGATCTTGGGATTGGAGAGTTGAGCGATGCAGCCTCCGCGCTAGACTACCTGCAATCAATGAATACTAATGCGAAACATTGCTGGGTTGCAGGTTTCAGCTTTGGTGCATGGATTGGTATGCAATTACTGATGCGTCGCCCAGAAATCACAGGCTTTATTAGTGTAAGCCCACCAGCAAATATGTATGACTTTAGCTTTCTAGCTCCCTGCCCCGCTTCAGGCTTGATGATTAACGGGCTGGCAGACCGAGTGGCACCTCCAGTGGACACTGTGACTTTGGTCAACAAACTTCATGAGCAAAAAGGTATCACAGTTACGCACCAAGAGGTTGTCGGCGCAGGTCATTTTTTTGAGGATCCTCACATGGATCCGATGATTGATTCTGTACAGACTTATGTCCAGCGTCGGCTAACAGAAAGCACTCGTTGACACTATGAATTGGTGGTCCGAACTCGGTTTATGGCCACCTTTTTATAATAAAATTAGCAATTTTCAAACAATCTAATTTAAATTAAAAAAGCTTACATAAACATCCGGTAACTCTTTAATATATTGCATTGACGATGGACTAAGCCACACGATAATGGCTTTTTGCAACGAGTTGCAAAACAGCCTTGGGAATTTTTGATATGAGTAACATTGGCATTGGAATTATCGGCGGTGGCTATATGGGCAAAGCGCATTCCGTCGCTTTTGCAGCGGTGGCAAGTGTATTTAACACGGCTCTAAGACCTCAGCTGGTCTCAATTTGTGCCAGCACTCCCGCCAGTGCTGAAACTTATCGAAAAGCATATGGCTTTGAAAAAGCCACGTCTGATTGGCATGAGTTAGTTGCTGATCCTGAAGTACAGGCAATTGTTATTGCGTCTCCACAAGCCACCCACCACGATATTGCTATTGCAGCCTTAGCCGCAGGAAAGCCAGTTTTATGTGAAAAACCGCTTGGAATTTCTCTAGATCAGAGCCGATCAATGGTAGCAGCAGCAAAAGCTTCGGGCTTAGTTAATATGGTCGGTTTCAATTATATCCGCACCCCGGCTTCCCAACAAATTCGAAAATTTTTAGCGGAAGGCCGCATCGGGCAGTTAACATGGTTTCGCGGTGAAATGACTGAGGATTTTTTTGCTGATCCAACTATTGGAGGTTGGCGATCGCAGGGCCTTGCGAATGGTACCATGGGCGACTTAGCTCCACATATGATAAACGCAGCGCGCGCTTTGATGGGACCAATTGAAAGTCTTAGCGCATCTATAGAAACGGTGCATAAGGTTAGAGATGGGGTAAAAGTCACCAATGACGATCAGGCTCAAATGATGTGCCGATTTGAGAGCGGCGCGCAAGGCCATATGTTTTTCAGCCGCGTGGCGACTGGTCGCAAAATGGGTTATGCTTATGAAATACATGGTACTAATGGCCATATCCGCTTTGATCAAGAAGACCAGAACTCCCTTTGGCTCTACACTACCGAAGGTCCGGAGGCTGAACGGGGATTTCGTAAAATTTTAACTGGCCCAGCACATCCAGATTACCTTCCGTTCTGCCAAGGCCCGGGTCACGGCACGGGTTACCAGGATCAGATTACAATTGAAGCCAAAGATTTTCTAACTTCAATTGCAGAAAACCGAACCATATGGCCCTCATTCAAAGAAGGAATGGAGGTAAACCGCATTGTGACAGCTGCACACGATTCAAGCGCTAAAAAGTCGTGGGTTACTGTTGCAGACTATTAAAAATACGAGGCTATGAGATGATCAAAATTGGTAATGCCCCCTGTTCTTGGGGTGTGGAGTTCGCAGATGACCCCCGCAACCCTAATTGGCGGCGAGTGCTCAAAGAAAATGCGGATGCAGGATTCACAGGAATCGAGCTCGGCCCAGTAGGCTACATGCCAGAAGAGCCCACTATTTTAGCAGAGGCTTTATCCGAATTTAATCAAGAGCTAATAGGCGGTGTTATTTTCCGAGCGTTTCACGATCCGGAGGCCTGGGATGACGTGCTAGATGGCTCTATTCGTACTTGCAAAGCTCTTGCAGCACATGGTGCCACCCGGCTTGTTATTATTGATAGTATTTCCCCACGCCGCGCACCCACAGCAGGCCGCGCCGCAGAATCCGAACAGATGGATAAAGCCGAATGGACCGCCTTTCGTAGCCGGATCGCTACCATCGCTAAAATCGGAGCTGAAGAATATGGGCTCTCTGTTGGTATGCACGCCCATGCGGCTGGGTTTATTGACTTTGAACCAGAGCTTGAGCGTTTATTGGACGAGGTGGATGAAAAAATCCTGGGCGTTTGTTTTGATACTGGTCACCATTCCTATGCAGGCTTTGACCCAGTTGCGTTCATGAGTAAAAATATGTCTCGCATAAATTATATGCATTTTAAGGATATAAGCCCAGTAGTTAAAGCGAATGTTTTGGCTAATCGTACTGGATTCTATGATGCCTGTGGCCAAGGTATCTTCTGTAATCTTGGGGATGGTGATGTAGACTTTCCAGCTGTACGACAGCTTTTGTTAGACACTAACTTTGATGGCTGGTGCACAGTGGAGCAAGATTGTGATCCATCTGGAGATACCTCGCCTGTGGATGATGCAAAACTCAACCGCACCTATCTTCAATCCATCGGCTTCTAAGGGACATACAAATGAAAAAATTAAAATGGGGAATGATTGGTGGTGGCGAGGGCAGCCAGATTGGACCGGCACACCGATTGGGCGCTGGTCTTGATGGCTTGTTTGACTTCACCGCAGGTGCTTTGGATCACCGACCTGAAGAAGGGGTTCGTTACGGAAATAGCCTAGGACTTGGAAATAGAGCCTATGGCAGCTGGCAGGATATGTTGGCCGGTGAACAGGCACAGGAGCACCCTGTCGATTTGGTAACTGTAGCAACACCCAATTCCACCCATTTTGAGATCACAAAGGCGTTTTTAGAGGGTGGTTTTCATGTCCTTTGCGAGAAACCAATGACTATGACTATCGCAGAGAGCGAAGAGATTGTGAATGTCTCTCATGCTACAGGTAGGATTTGTGCAGTAAACTATGGCTATTCAGGTTATTCGTTGGTGAGGCATATGAAAGCCATGGTTGCCCGTGGGGATATTGGTAAGGTCCGATTGGTTAATACTGAGTTCGCTCATGGTCACCATGCAGACGCAAAAGATGTTGATAATCCACGGGTGCGTTGGCGCTATGATCCATCGCAAGCGGGCGTGTCGGCCCAGTTTGCAGATTGTGGTATACATGCGCTTCACATGGCATCTTTTATCACAGGGCAAGAAGTCACCAAGCTAAGCGCCGATACAGTTTCTTGTATCGAAGTCCGAGAACTGGAGGATGACGCAATGGTCAATTTCCGCATGGACGGTGGTGCAGTTGGCCGTTTATGGACTTCCTCCATCGCCATTGGCCGCCAACATGGTTTAGGAATACAAGTTTTTGGTGAAAAAGGTGGGCTGCGTTGGTCACAAGAACAACCAAACCAACTTTTTTATATGCCATTGGGTCAGAGGCTACAGATTATCGAGCGCGGTGAAGGTAATCTCTCGCCAGAAGCGGACCGAACTACACGAGTAACTGTTGGGCATGCAGAAGGCATGCCACTTGCTTTTGCAAATATTTACAAAGATTTGGCCGAAGCTATTAATGCAAGAAAAGAGCAACGTTCTATTGACCCCGCAGCAGATCTATATCCAAGGGCTGAAGATGGTTTGCGTTCTATGGCTGCAGTTTTTGCAGTGGCAGAATCGGGAAAGCAGCAAGGGCTATGGCTGGATGCTCGCCCACCGATGTTTAAATAGAATTTATCACTGAAGGGGGCGCAACGTTCCCCTTTCCACAATATG
>JAVLEV010000019.1:0-19439 GCA_031920365.1 Planktomarina sp.
CAATCAACACAGAGAAGGTTATGATTTTGGGCGTTTAGTAGCTCAATTACCGGCGCTTGAGGCATTTACTATCTGCAACCCTGGAGGCCAGACTACTATTGATTTTCAGGATATGCGGGCGGTTCGTTTGCTTAATCAAGCGTTGCTAAAAACATATTACAACATTAAATTTTGGGATCTCCCTGCCAATTATCTATGCCCACCAATTCACGGTCGCGTCGACTATATTCACTATCTGGCGGATTTACTCGCCAGCAACAATAATCAAGAGATTCCTCGTGGGCGTAATTTCAAAGCGTTAGACATAGGCACTGGAGCTAATTTGGTGTACCCACTTGTTGGCCAAAGCGAATACGGTTGGCACTTCACTGGCGTTGATATTGACCCCACCTCTATCAAAGTGGCGCAGCAGATATGCGAATTCAATAAGCTAAAAATAGACCTCAGACGACAAAATATACGCGAAAATACTTTTAGAGGAGTGATCAAACCCGACGACACTTTTCACATCACCATGTGCAATCCACCTTTTCATGCTTCTATCGAAATAGCGAATAAAGGCACTCAACGTAAGTGGGAGAATCTTGGAAAGGGACAGTCAAAAAAACTTAACTTTGGCGGCCAAAACACTGAACTTTGCTATCCAGGCGGCGAGACGAGGTTTATCACTAGCATGATAGAACAGAGCATCGAGTTTGCTGACCAGTGCCTGTGGTTTAGCTCGTTAGTATCGAAAAAAGATAACCTCAAGCCACTCTACAAAATCTTGGGGAAGGCTAAAGTTACTGATGTTAAAGTGGTCAAAATGGCACATGGGCAAAAAGTTAGTCGTTTCATTGCGTGGACTTTTATTAAAAAAAGTCAACAACGTTTGTTTATGCAGAGGGCTAATAAATAAAATAGGCGACAACTTAATTTGTAAGGTAAGGTACGCGAAAATAGAGCTGGTAGCGCTTCAGAGTTAGGTAGCATTAAACATGGCGCTCTAGGTACTAGAGGCAAACCTTCAAATTAAAATGCTCGGAAAGACCTAAGGTGCCTCGCGGTTCACCAAGTTGGTCATGCTTATGGAAGTTTCGGATAGGCTGTAAGGCCTTTAATTCAAGCATCATATAAACACTTCTGTGGATGTGGTTGCAAACTGCGCTACCTAAGTACCAAAACAATATCAGGAGACCAGTTATGAAACAACAAATACACTTTAAACGCAGGCAATTGTTGATAGTGGCCTCAAGCACAATAGCGGCTAGTCCGTTAATAGCGTTAGGAAGCGAAAACGCCACAGACATTCATGTGGTTAAAAACCCACAGTGTGGCTGCTGCAACGCATGGATCGAAATTTTAAAAGACAAAGGTTTCAATGTTACTACTGAAAATCGTACTAGTAGCCTCTTAGCTGAATTTAAGATTGAGAGTGGCGTCCCGGGAAGTATGATGTCTTGCCATACGGCTAAAATCGGTGAGTATTTCATCGAAGGGCACGTACCGGTTAGCGACATAAAACGCCTTATATCTGAACAGCCTGATGCTTTAGGCTTAGCAGTGCCAGCAATGCCATATGGTTCACCTGGAATGGGGCCTGAAGAAGAGCGTGAAGCCTATGCTGTATTCATAGTCAGGAGTAACAGGGCTGCGGAGGTATTTCAGTATTATCCGAAAGCCGGAATACCTGTTTAAGACTGCGCTAATCACTTGACAGGATAACGGCTCTGGAACATCGAGATGAGATTGGCTTTACTTATGCAAGTGGAAAGCCGCTTATAGCAATCACGGCTTCAGAGAGATGATATAGAAATATGTTCGTGAAAAAAATGGTATATAAATTAGTAAATGACATTTATGAAATTATTCCAGCAATTCTATCGATAAGTCAAAGTCCTAATGCTTAGGACACTTAACACATTCGATAGTCATGATATCTTGGCAAACTAAATAGCATTTTGTTCAGATAGATTATTTTATACTTGGAATTTTATAAATATTATTTGCTCTTGTCAGTAGCTAAATTTTGATCATGCATTTAATATTGTGGGGGAGGGCAGATTTCCTTGTTAAAAATATTTTCACCAGCAACCCAGGGAGCAATACTACTCGTGTCTGGAATATCTATTTTTGGTTTTTCAGATAATCTAACTTTACTTGTCTCTGACAAAGTGAGTGTAGGACAATTCCACTTTAGCCGGTCAATGATTGCAGTGTTTATGGTTTTCGGCCTTGGAAGATTGTTTGGGCAATCTGTCATGCCGCAACACTGGAAACCAATTTTGATACGAACATTCTTCATGGTTACGTCGATGCTTCTTTATTTTGGCGTAATGCCGATGATGCCTTTAGCGGAGGCGGGTGCAGGTCTCTTCACTTCACCAATTTTTGTTCTAATATTTTCGATGTTTTTTTTCAAAGAACGCATTGGCAAAAAAAGAGTAGTTGCTGTGATAATTGGTAGCTGTGGTGTGTTACTAGTCCTACAACCAGGCGGTGATGGCTTCTCTTTTTATCAAATCATGCCCGTGATGGCCGGAGCCTGCTATGCGTTAGGCTCAATCATTACGTACCAGTATTTGCGTAATGAGAGTTCTCTCGCTATTTTGATGAGCTTTATTGTCAGTATCGGTTTATGCGGCGCTTTAATTACTACATTGTTTACGCTTTTTCCTGTTGAACCATCTCTCATAAAACAGGCTCCATTTCTCTTTCAGGGTTGGCAGAGTGTGGACGCCTTATTTTGGCTCTGGATGGTAGTAATTGCAGCCGGAGCATCAGCCGCATTATCTTTAATGACCCGAGCGTATCAGTTAACCAAAACAAGCTATGCCGCAATTTATGAATATGCATATCTAATTTCTGTTGGGCTTTTCAGCTGGTTATTTTGGGGTATTATACCCAACAAGTTAAGTATCTTTGGTATTGTTCTCATTATCTTTTCTGGGGTTGTTATTATTTTTGCTCAGCAACAACCGGTAAATAAGCAATTAAATAAATAATCGAACGTAAAACATAAATTTAATTTTGGCTATAAGTAACCGAATTGACAGTTGGAGGTCCGTCGCCTGTCACGATGATTGAAGGTACTGGCGGCTAATCCGTATCCACCCGTCTATACTTTCCTAGTATCAGTTAATAATTTAGATATTTCTTAGTATCAGAGCTTACTTTTTATCGTCCACTGTCATGATTTAGCCTATGCAAAACGGCATCCCCGCTATCCGATCATATCGCGACATCTTTATCAAATTTAAATACTGTTACTAAGTTTTTACGTCACGCTAAGCTGAGTAAAAGTGCACTAGTCAATCTAGCAGATGTCAGACGCCAAGGATCATCCAAAAAAAGATGCTCCGTATCATTAAGGGTGTGACCCACACTTAGTTGTAAGTTTAAGTTTTAGTGAAACAGAACAAAAGGAATAGTTTATGAGTGGTCAAAGGCGGTGGATTAAAGTTTGGGCAAGAACTGTTGGTATGCCAGTTGGTGTCACGGATGAAGACAAGCCTGAATTTTTACCTATCAAGCAATCAGATGTGACAAAGGCTCTGGCTTTTAGAACCTTCTGGATTGTTCTTCATGTGGTAACCTGCCTGATGATTGTTGCTGGGAACGGTAGATCACTTGGTTGGTGGTAGCTAAGTAAACTTAACTGTATTCTTGCCTTTTGAATTGCATAGCCTAAAACTGAACTCTTTACGCACATAATAGACTATGGCCTCCTAACATTCAAAATGTATTAGGCTAGTCCTTAATCAATAAGCAAAACACCACCAACCGTGCGTTCCACATTGTGTAACACGCAAGGTTGGGATAATCGCCTTATGGCGGCACTAAGTTAATTTAAATCCAGCATTAAATTACCTGCGGATGTACCTAGAGCTTTGCCATTTATTTGTTTCAATGCTGCGGCTCTCAATGTATCCATAGTAATCTGTGCAGTTGTACCATCTGGCCAGAGGATCATTCATTTAACCGTATCCTCACCAGTTTGTGTGGCTTTGAAGAACGTGGCACCAGCAGCCTTCGTCGTCGTCCATATTGTACACCGCGTTTTTTTACGAAAAATCTATATTTTCAAATTCCCAGTCCATAAAAGCAGCAAACAGATTTGGCTCATTACTTAACACTTTCGAAGAAAATAACCTTGTTTCCATATTTTATGAGTAAGTATCAAAGGGAAAACTTTGCAATTAAGTTGTGTTTGGCGACAGCTCTGCCCTGTTCCCTGCAAGTGCAACCGCAGCCATAAGTATCTATACCGACTAACTAATAGTCAAACCCTGCTTGCTAGTCGGTAATGGTTGTTCTGGCCTATCCAATAAATATCCTGCCCCCTCCGCTTCACAGAGCAAAGTCATTCTACTATTTACTGAGACAAATTCAACTATGGCGGTGAACGTTAGCAGTCTCTGATATGTCAGCCATATGAGCCTAATCTATTAGGCTAACTGCGCTTGGAGGCGTCAAGTCGCGGGGTTCACAAGAATATAAGCGACGTTTAGTAAAGTCGCGAAGGTGACCCATACCAAGTAGGGGACAAACAGATAACTTGACGTGCGATCAATCTTAAAAGTGACTAAAACATAAGCCCCTATTGTCAACCATAAGGCTAATATAACCCCAAGTGCTCCTTGAAGGTCAAAGGCTCCAAAGAAAACGGGTGTCCAAAGGGTATTTAGACACATTTGCAAAGCCCACAGTCCAAGCGAAATACTCTTGAGTTCACTACTTTTGAGATAGCTTATCCGGTACCCACTTGTTGCTATAAGCAAATAGAGTAGTGTCCAAACTGGTCCAAAAATCCATGCAGGGGGCGCAATACTAGGAACTATCCATTTATTAGCGTTCAAATCTCCGACGAACCAAAGTGCCCCTCCAGCTGCTACAAGCGTACATGCATAAAACAAAACCCAAATTATAATACGATTTTTCAATTGATGATCCCTCCGAATTTGACTGACCAGTATACTTCATAAAACCGCATCAATCACCTGACAGCATGGTAGCCACAGTTTTTATTGATCATAAGTCTATCCAGGTTGGTGCAACATTAATCATTTTAAAAAAAGATTCCAACCCATCCAACCCTATCTCAAGCGTTCGGTCATTCACCAAAGGATGAACATATAGCTTTAGGCATTTTCTTAAATCATTTTCAATAAAAAGCCGAACACCTTTCTTAACACCAGTGACCATAGCCAGAGGTGTCACAGCACCAGGACGGACACCTAGGTTTTCCAACAAACGATCAGCAGACCCAAAAGATAAGCGACCAGTTCCTAAAATAGCAGGTAGGGATTTGAGATCTATTTGTTTGTCTTGCTCAGAAACTAGCAGAATATTTCGCTTTTTATGGTCACGTAGATAAAGGTTTTTGATATGCCCTCCTCCTTGCTCAGATGACAGAAAAAGAGATTGGACCTGTTTCGAATCTTCTACGGTTTTAAGTGCAACATGGCCAAAGCATTGATATTGGATATTCCATGCAGCCAGTTGCGCCATCAATGCGTCAGATGAGACGGGTAAGCTATCTTGGTATTTTGAGGTAGCCTCAATATTGTCTGTATTATTCATTCTATAGTCTGCTCCTCAGAAAAAAATTTGACCTATACTTGAAATAAACAGCTAAAAATACAACAGAAGTTTCTGGCTTTATTTGTTGCTTGTTTGATTACTTTCGATTTAACCGGTGGCAAAATTATTTGGTTTACTCAACTTCGACTAAAATTTTCAGTCTAATTCTGCGTTAAGCGGGCCGTGATCTCCAAGTATGCGCATTTTCAATACCTTAGTAACAGGTGTATAGTACTAATAGTTAAAACGAGCGAGAAGGCTAATTTTTGGGATTTTGAGTTAGCGCTCCTGCGTGATGGCTAACCTCGAGCGTAAATCTAGAAGACTTTAACATAAACCACTTTAACCCAGCCATAATTTTATTGGCCATCTAAACGTTGTGTGGACCGATCGCGATACTCAAAATTAGCTGGTAACTACTCGTCCAAAAAGTAGATGTACTCTAGTCTGGCGTTTAATTATCCGCCAATGATTAATGATTTACTAAAAACGCAGGTCTACTGTATGGAGATTTAGAATAACTTTTAGGAAAAAAATAACTGACTTTTTGTGTATCGTTTGCAATCAAGTGCTATTAAACACAGATAGCATCAATGTGACGAGAGGATAAAATATATGGCCGATGAACATCTGAACTCCATGATGGAAAATCTATATTGGTGGGGCATCCCCACGATGTTTCGCTGCGCTAACGAAGGGCCTGAAAGGAAGGATATCGCATTAATAGGCGTACCCCACTCTACTGGAAATGGTACGACAGAGCGCGATCAACATCTAGGCCCGAGGGCAGTAAGAAATGTTTCTGCAATTGCTAGGCGTGTACATAGTTTATTTGAAATTGATCCTTGGAAAGCCGCGCAGATAGTAGACGTTGGTGACGTTCCATTTCCAAGGGCAAATGACAACGAAGACTGTATTGAACAGATTACAAAGTTTTATGAAGAAATTGATAAATCAGGTGCGCGGCCTGTGTCTGTTGGGGGCGATCATTCTATCACAGGCGGCATTATACAAGCGCTTGGGAAGGGGCAAATTGCAGGTGGAGAACCGATATGCTTTCTGCACTTAGATGCTCACACAGACGTTTTCACAAAGGTCGATCATTTTCTGGGAGCTAAAAAATCTGCTGCCCACTGGGGAGCCTATTTAGCCGATCAGGGCAAGGTTGACCCTACGCATTCCATGCAAATAGGGTTACGGGGCCATGCGCGCACATTAGACTGGCTACAGCCTTCATATGAATATGGATACAATGTCGTAACAATGCGTGAATTTCGCAAGCGGGGCCTTATGGATGTAGTGGCGCAAATTAAAGACACGCTGAATGGGCGACCTGTTTACATCACTTTTGACCTTGATTGTCTTGATCCAACAATTGCTCCCGGTGTGTCAAATATTGAAGCTAGCGAAAAAGGGTTTGATATAGACGAAGCCGTTGGGCTGCTACATGCAGTGCGCGGTATGAACATCATTGGTGGCGATATTGTATGCATGATGCCTACTAAAGATAGCCCAAACCAAATTACCGCACTTACGGCAACAGCTATCATGTTCGAAATAATATCAATGATTGCTGAAAATGTTACTACTATTTCCAAGTCATCTGCATCAAAAATCCGAAGCGACCCATAGCGGCAAATCAACAACCACCCGCCTCAGTTCAGAAACAGTACAGTTGTGTATGGCTGACTTCACAATCTAAGCACTCCGTTTGTCTTTATTGCGCCGAGTTTCTTATAAATTAACTTGAATTAATTAAAGCTACTCAACCTTACTGCCCATTGCACTCGCCTTTATATTGTTAGTAACTTGAATTCATTCGGTATGCTTGACGTCCTGAAGTCCAAAAACTGGTGTCAGAATACCCTCCATCCGAGCCTTCAGCTGTAGCGCTAAGTAATGCGAATAGTGACGCGATTGATGCAGGTTACCCCCATGAAACCAAAGTCCATCTTGTTGAGTTGGCTTCCACATGTTTCGCAGCTCCCCCTCCCATGGGCCAGGGTCTTTTGGTGTTCCAGAACCAAGCCCCCACACCTTTCCAACCTTATCTGCAGTTTCTTTGTCAACGATATCAGCTACCCAGCCATTCATTGAGCCATAACCCGTCGCATAGATGATCAGGTCAGCATCAATTTTGGTGCCATCTTCCAGCAGGATACCGTCTTCGTTCACGGCACTGACCTGTCCATTTGCAAGTTTAATTTTACCGTCAATTACGAGTTGGCTTGCGCCAATATCTATATAATATCCAGAACCTCGTCTGACATATTTTATAAATAAGCCCGTCTCATCTGCACCATAGTCCAAGTCAAAACCAGCCGATGCAAGATCTCTATAGAAGTCTGCATCTTGTGCGCGGATTGCGTCATAAATAGGTTTTTGAAACTCCGGCAAGATCGCATACGGGATGGAAGCAAAAGTCAGATCAGCGAGTTCCGTGGTTATACCTTCGGCAATAGCCTCTTCTGAATAGAGCGAGCTCAGCCCATGCTCAATTAAGGAATCTGAACGTACAACATGCGTCGAAGACCGCTGCACCATGGTTACATCAACGTTGTTTTCAAAAAGAGCTGCACAAATATCATGAGCCGAATTATTTGACCCAATAACTACAGCTTTTTTCCCCTCATACCCTTCTGGGCCCAGATGTTTAGAGGAGTGCTGTTGATCGCCCCTAAATTTATCTTGGCCAATAAGGTCTGGGACGTTTGCCTTGCCAGACATGCCTGTGGCAAACACCAATTGTTTGGGTCGCAAGGTTACTTTTTCGCCATCACGATCAACGTCAACCATCCATTCTTGGGTTATATCATCATAATACGCGCTAGTGACACACGAACGAGTCCAATAATTAAGTTCCATCACCTTTGTATACATTTCAAGCCAGTCACCAATTTTATCTTTAGGCGAAAAGACCGGCCAATTTTTTGGAAACGGCAAGTATGGCAAGTGATCGTACCAAACCGGGTCGTGCAGGCAGAGTGATTTGTACCTGTTTCGCCAACTATCACCGGCACGTTCATTTCGTTCAATAATAATTGTTGGAACGGAGAGCTGACGTAACCGCGCGCCCAGAGCTATGCCCCCTTGCCCGCCACCAATAACTACGGCGTAAGGCTGTACCACACTTCCAACTTCAGCTTTCTCTTTTTCCTGTTGCTCTTTCCACGTTAGCTGATTTCCATATGAGCCTTGTCTAGTCCCCATAGGGCGGTTAGTTCCAAGTGGTTCTTCATGACCCTTTAGTTCCACCATAGCAGTGAGCAACGTCCAAATTTTTTCTTCTTTGATACGAATTTGCCCTTCACATCGGGCAACAGCAGTTTCGAAGGTAATCCATGCCGATGTTACACCATTTTCGGTGCACACTTCACGGCCAGAGTACAATTTAAAATTATTAGGCTTTGCGTTGGTAAGTTGAGCTGACAGCATATCACTAACCGCGTCATTTCCTTCCATTGTCTTTATATTCCAAGTCAACGCTATTAGATCTCGCCAATAGCAGTCTCTTAAAAATAGCGATAAGATCTGGTTAATATCATGAGCCTTTAGTGCTTTGTTTAACTTAGACAGTAGCGCTTGGACTTTTTGTCTTTCGGTTATTACTACCATGCTAAATCCTTTTCTATATAGTTTTCAGATACATGTTTACTATGAACTAACTGTACGCTGGGCCGCAGCATAACAGAATCGGTAATCCGTTTAACATTTAAAAATTCGGTTACCGCTGGGTGCCCTCGAGATGTTTCAAGCCAGGTTGTCAGCATGAAAAGATAAATATCTGTAGCGCTGAATTTATCACCTAGTAACCACTGATTACTCCCAATTTGGCCATCTATAATTTGCCATGTTTCACGGATTCTTCGCTGACAGCCCCTTTGTGCACTGGGTTTATCGGCTAGCGTATCGGCAAATCCATGAGCATGATAATCTAGCTGGAATGCAGCTTGAAACGAACTTGAAAAGTAAACAAGTGTTTGAAGAAATAAGCTGCGCTCTAGGGCTTTTAAGGCAGGTGCTAGGTTTGCTTCAGTGTGCCTATAGCACAAGAAATTGGTTATTGCGGCGTATCTATACATCGCATTCTGGTCCCACAAAAGAACGGGGACCCAGCCTTTTTGATTTAACTTCAATTGCTTAGCTGGGAGAGCTTGTCGTCTGCCCGTTGTTGTTGGAATCAGCTCATACGGAGCGCTAATCTCGCCCAGCAATACCCATACGCCCATCGATGAGATACCGGCAGTAAAATACAACTTACAAGTCATTGATATCTTCCGTATTGCGTCCATATTGCGGTTTTTAGGATATTTTCATCCATCATTAGAGAGGCCGTATTCCTTCTCTGAAACCTTCTCCAGCCATTTGGCAACGCTACCGTTCAACGCCTCTTGGATGGCGATGTGTGCCATGCCGGTGTCTGCCGTCGCTCCATGCCAGTGTTCTTCGCACGGTGGAATCCAGACCGTATCACCAGCCTTTATGACCTGTGGCGTCTCGTTCCTAAGTCCGACAAGGCCGATACCACTGATCACATACAAAGTTTGTCCGAGTGGGTGCGTGTGCCACGCCGTGCGCGCTCCAGGTTCAAACGCTACATTCAATGCCCTAACTCTTGCTGGTTCAGGGGCTTCAACGATAGGGTCTTGCCACACAGTACCTGTAAACCAGTCAGATGAAGCTTTTTTGGTGGGCCGCAACCCGGCTTTCATTATGTCCATAATTCTCTCCCTACGGACAAATATTGATAGCAATGTACTGCGCGTCAAGAAAAACTATAAATACTCAGCCTAAAATTATTATAAAGGACAACCATTAACACGGGACCTATCCACCATAATACTGCTAATCTAAGCGGCGTCATCTATTTTTTGTTAGTTCAGATTTTATTTAGGTGGATCAAAATCGACAGTGTAGGTGTCATTCACAACAATCAGCTGATCACTTTTTTAGCAGTAGTTATTTATAAAAGCTTTTACTTTTTCTGATGCTGCTCAGATCATTTTATCAATATTTAGATTTTACGTTAAAAAATTCTTCGTTTTTTTTTACAATGCATATAACTAAACTCCAAAGCGGTAGTATCGGAGGTCCATGAAATGGCTGCTTGCTGAAACCAGCAAACTACCCACTTAGTATATCTCCACCTAATATAGGGGCAATAACCCGCAAAGCTGTATGTGCGCTCAGGGCCAACTACTGCCCACCAGCGTGAGCCGAACTCCTCTTAAGTGGAAACTGAATACGCCTAAGCACATAGACGATAGCTCAACGCGATTACCTTAACGTCTGAGGCAGCGGAATAAGGAAGGCCATCTAAACAAAATGTCTATTAGCTCTCCATAGCTAAACCAAAAACAATAAGGACGGCGTAATTTTTTCGATCGCAGCCTCCCACAAGTGGAGGGACCTCTCCCGGCTTTAATGGGAAGGCTGATCTATCTGCATCTTTAGGTGAGCAAGTCCCAGTATCGCCCAATGGAGTGTAACGTGCGGACCTGCAGGGGCCATGGGTGACGTCAGAAATAGTTTTGTCATCTGATAGTGACCAAGCCTGTTTACCCTCTAAATCCGGTTGCTCAATGGTCAGCAAAGAAATGTGGTCTTCCCCATTCGTAACATAATACTGCCCAGCCGAAATGGGAAACTCTGGAGCTTTCATAATCAAGCCGTTTTCATCAAGCCACCAATCATCGATATCAAACCGCCACCCGGAAGGGGCGATATTACCAGCTTTTTGTAAGGCTTGATATAAACGCAGCCAAACACCAATAGGGCCAGGATCAACCTTCCATATACCCCAAGATTCAGCGCCAGTCCCCGACGTTGCCCCCACTGGAGCAAGCGTTGCAATATATTGCGTTTGAATGCGTCTAATTTTTGTTTCGGCAAGCGCAGGGCTGCTGATTGTTGTTAGGAATAGTCCAAACGCCGAAGTGAGCCATTGCCGACGGGTGAACTTGAGCGGGTGTTTCATCGCGACCTCAGTTTTATTATTTACCTCGAAATTAAATAGTATGGCAATTATTTTTGGCAAATGAAAAGCAAGTTTATAATCGTTAACTTGTTTAGGTATTAGTCAAGTGGCCTTGCCAATATGCTAATGCTTTTGAGAGCCTTTTAGAGCTAAAAAAGCAAGCTGTATTCTTACTTTAAAATTCTTTTAATTTATGATTATTCAACTTTTAATACCGCTCAACAGCCACCAGACAGTTAGCATTGGCAATTATTTATGGGACCGTTAGCTAGGCAACCAAAAGACTAGGCAAGTTAACCGGATACCCTTGATGAATAAGGACCAATATATTGCGTAATGACCCCAGCCTAATGCTAGACGTACACGTTCAGTTAAATTGCCCTACCATTTTATAATTTTAAAAGGGTTTAGTTCATTTAGGTGCATCTTTTTTGGGAGGTCGCTTATCAAAAGCTGGAATATTGTCAGGAATATGGTGGTACAATTGTTGATCGCAAGTAAATATTGCAGCTTGAGCTTGATAATCTTCTGGGTTGTCCAAGGTACCTACTTTTAAAATCATTGAATTGGGACGTGATGGACTTCGTGTCCCAATGCCAGTTCCACATGTACCACAAAAATGCCGAGTTACTGAGTTTTCCAAATCTGAACGGGCAAAAGTAGATGCTATACCATGTGTATAGTTAAAGTCATTTTCAGCAAACACAATTACAATATTGGTATTACCACCGGTAATGTATTGGCACTCACGGCAATGGCATTGGAATGCGGCTTCCTGCAGGCCATTCACCTCGTAACGAATTTGACCACAATAACATCCACCAGTTACACTCATCACAAATCTCCCCTGTGAATTTAAAGCGCGCTGCTGAAGCGGCTGCATGTTTGTCACTAACAGAAAAATTCTTAACTCAATAGTAGAATAGATATTCTATTTGGCTAAAATATTACTTAGATTAAAGACATCAAAATCAACATTGCCAGCTGTTTGTATACGAGTGGTTAGTTTACACTAATCTGTGGGTTAGTAGAACTAACATTTGAACGTTGTTTTACAAACGTGGAAACCATGTCAGCACCGATACCAACAACTCCACTTGCGATAAAAAATGCTTTTAATGGCAAAAATAAATAGCTATTTTGATAAATATTTTAGGCTCAAGTTTAATATTGACAAGTGAGGCACTATTCCCCAAATTTTGCATAATATTATATATTTATTAGTTATTTTTAGCCTCCCATTTTTAAGCTTATGATGTAAAATAGAGCTTGGCCGATATCCGTTAAGGCTTTACAAATATTAATTCTGAAAAACGGTTTGTTAGCAAAGTTTATAAGAAATTATGAAATTAAAATTACGTTTTCTATCGATTAAACGCGTGCCTAGTCTTTTTTGGAGTTCACCAAACGCACTAACGTTTACTCCCCCCTTAGTTTCCGTATTATTTCTTTTAATTGGCTTAATTCTTTTTGGACTTGGAGAAGCTTTGCTTATTGGTGCAGGCCTTGGGGTGAGCCCGTGGACGGTTTTAGCTCAGGGTGTTTCCCATATTACAGGATGGAGTATTGGATTTGCTACCTTTATTACGAGTTTACTCGTTTTAGCTTGTTGGCTTCCACTGAAACAAATTCCAGGCATCGGCACTATTATGAATGTTTTGATTATAGCTTTAGTCCTTGAGTTTTTGCTACCATATATTCCCACATTTAGAAGCCCTCTCCTTAAAATAGGGGAAGCTATTATTGGTGTACTGGTCACTGGCTTTGGTGGAGGTCTGTATTTAATATCAAACTTAGGTCCTGGACCGAGAGATGGACTGATGACTGGTTTGCAACGCATTACAAGCTCACCAATTGCTTTAGTGCGTAGCAGCTTAGAAATATCTGTAATTTTTATCGGTTGGCTCTTAGGAGGCAGTGTTGGCTTTGGAACAGTTCTTTTTGCTCTGGGAATAGGCCCATCTGTTGCCGCAAGTATGTATAGCTTTGGACTTATTTTTAGTTCATCTTGTCGACTAGAGGGGGAAGATGAAAAACACATTAAAAACATTGGGGAAGACCGCTGATATCGCCACGCGCCTTTCCTGAAGGCCCTAAACCGTAGCGTTAAAGAAATTCGCGCAGGCTTAACATTTAATATGGAAAGTTGGTCCAGTTATCGCCACGTGCTAAAGGCCTCATATGGAAAACGTACAAAAAAAACAATCTTTAGTAGGGATCATGGTAATGACCACAATTGCCTTGATAGCATTTGCTTCTAATTCTGTTTTATGTCGAATGGCACTTCAGAATGGAAGTATTGACCCAGCATCATTTACAGCGGTTCGAGTTATAGCCGGGGCGGTGACACTGGTAACTTTGCTATCATTTAGGCGCAGCAAGCCAACGCGCAAGCGGCCAAACTGGACTGCAGGATTTTCACTTTTTATTTATATGGCATTTTTTTCCGTTGCTTACATCGCACTTGAAGCAGGCATAGGAGCTCTTATTTTGTTTGGATTTGTGCAGTTGACCATGCTCAGTGTTGCTATTCTGCGTCGCGATCAGTTTCCACCAATAGCTTGGTTCGGCTTTTTGATATCGGCTATCGGCATAATATATTTGTTGCGCCCAGGCAATGAAGCGCCAAATCTGTTTTCTAGTCTTCAGATGGCTCTTGCTGGAATTGGATGGGGTGCATATTCGTTAATAGGAAAAGGATCAACTAACCCCCTGCACGATACGGGTAAAAATTTTATCTTATGTATTCCACTGGTGGTCGTTCTAGTAATTATATTTTGGCCAGAGCTAAATCTCGATTCAGCAGGGGTGTTTCTGGCTGTTGCTTCCGGTGCTTTAGCATCGGGATGCGGCTACGCTATATGGTATTGGTGCTTACCCCGGCTCAAGACATTTCAAGCGGCTGTCTTGCAGCTATCCGTTCCGATTATAGCGTCCGTAGGGGGAGTTGCCTTTCTTGGAGAAGAGATCAGCCTCAGACTAGGTATATCTTCTGTACTGGTTCTGGGTGGCATCGCCATCGTTTTGGCCAGTTCTTCCCGAAATAATAAACTTGTTACCAAAACAAATTACCCACAATCAAGGCCTGAGTAATAGATTCAAATTTATTTAGTTGGCTTTGACAGCAAAAACTACAATAAAATCACAACCAAAAAAAGGTAGCCGACATGAAGATTGATACATTTGGCGTTGAAATGTGGATGAACGAATGGGAAACTAAATGTGAGTTAAACTTGGCTGAAACGTGTGTGGAAAGTCTTAGTATAGCTGAACTATTACGGATAGCTGATAAAAATGAAACTGACCTTTCGGTGCTGCTACCTTTAAAAATGACATATGGAGAGATTAAGGGCTCTAACCGTCTTCGTAATGCTATAGCAGCACTTTATGATAAGCAGAGTGATACCAATGTCCTCGTAACCCACGGTACAATTGGAGCAAATATGTTGGTCCATAAAACTTTAGTTGAGCGCGGGGATCATGTGGTTTCAATAGTTCCCAGCTACCAGCAACATTACTCAATCCCTAAAAGTATTGGTGCCAAAATAGATTTTTTGCAGCTCCGTGAAGGGATGGGTTGGCTGCCAGATCTGGATGAGTTAGAAAAACTTGCTGTACCCGGCACAAAGCTTATTGCACTTACTAACCCAAATAATCCAACAGGAGCTTTGATCCCGCTTGATATGTTAGAAGGTATAGCGACCATTGCGCGGCGTGTTGGGGCTTGGGTGCTCTGCGATGAGGTATATCGTGGGACAGACCAGCATGGGCAGGGAATGACTACATCAATGGCCGATATTTATGAAAAGGGAATAAGTACTGCAGGAATGTCAAAAGCTTACAGCCTTGCTGGCCTTAGACTCGGTTGGATTGTAGCACCACCGGCACTTATTGAAGACGCAATGGTTCATCGGGATTACGATACTATCAGCGTTGGAGTGATTGATGATCATTTTTCAACCATTGCTCTTGAGAGCTATGAGAGCTTACTAAAACGTGCGCACAATATAACTAGGGGTAATTTGACACATCTTACCTCCTGGATGGAGGGAGAAACTAAGCTTTCATGGGTAAAACCTAGATCTGGAACAACAGCGTTAGTGAAGTTTGATTTGAGCATGAGTTCATACGATTTTTGTATAGCGCTGCTACAGCAAACAGGCGTGATGTTCACGCCTGGTTCGGCTCTTGGAATGGAAGGCTATGTTCGGATCGGTTATGCTAATAATCCAAAAGTATTAACAGCTGGTTTGGAAAGAGTATCCGAATTTTTGTTGCGCTACTAATCCTTTTTCATTTGTCGATTTTATCGTGGCCATTCTTCGTTTAGTGGCTCCCAGCACTGAGCCAAATTCACTTAATCCGAGACTTAGGCCAGCGTCTTTTAGTCCGAGTTGGATGTGGGCATTAATGTAATGTGGACTCTTATCATATTTAGCCTTGGCCTTGCGTTATGCCGGAGCATTTATTTTAGGACCGTATATTTGTCAAATTCACTCGTATTCTCGATTAAAATTTATGTATGAGATGTATTTTCCTTTGGTAAGTTATAAACAAATTGTTGACAGCTAGACTGTTTAGTAAAATATAAACAAAGTATTAGACTTTGGTGCTTGCTAGTTTTTAAAAGTAATTATTGAATTTAATTTATGTCGTCACTAAGTTTTCTAAATTCCTGCATCACGCTGAATATTGAAAATATCTTTTTCTGGACGATCAAGCTAACAAAAACTCAAGAGAGATGACCAAGCATGTTTGATTTAAATAAATCTCAGATAATGAAACTATTTGAATTTAGAGAGGCCGAGAAACTGATCCAAGATGCGTACATCGCATCATCCGAAGGCAATGTACAAACGGCTGATGTCGTTCATCTTGGCTTTCCAGAGTCAAATGGTGACTGTCATATAAAATCTGGCCATATTAATGGCACAACTAGCTATGTGATAAAAATAGCCTCTGGCTTTTATGATAACCCTTCTAAGGGATTGCCATCATCAAATGGCATGATGCTAGCTTTTTCGGCGAAGACTGGCGAAACCGTGGCCATTTTACGTGATGAAGGTTGGCTAACAGATATGCGAACAGCAATTGGTGGCGCACTGGCAACCCGAGCACTTGCCCGCGGCGATGCCACAAGGGTACTCATTATTGGTGCCGGCATACAGGCTCGTTTTCAGGCAATATGCCTCGCAAAGCTGATGCCAGATAGGGCCTTGGACTTCCACATTTGGAGCCGCACCTTTGATACAGCTCAAACTTTAGCGCAGGAGCTTTCAAATCAGGGCTTGGCGATGAAAGCAGTTTCAGAATTAGACAATGAAGTATGTAAATCCGACATCATAATTACAACTACACCCGCAGTTTTGCCGTTGTTTGCAGATGGCTTAGTCCGCGCAGGCACACATGTTACGGCGATTGGAGCAGATAGTCCCGGAAAACAGGAATTGCCTTTAGGGTTAGTTACGTTGGCGTCCCTGCGTGTGTGTGACCTAGCTCGGCAGTCCCTAAATCATGGGGAATTTCAGACCGCCATTAAAGCAGACCCAGCCTTGAAAGTTACTGAGCTGGGGCATATTTTATCCGGCGTGCACTCTGGCAGGCTTTCTAATGATGATATTACTGTAGCAGATTTGACAGGTATCGCAGCGCAAGACATCGCAATTACACAAGCTATAATAGATGCAGCTACAGCTAAAAACAAAACTTAAAGGACCAGCCATGACCACATCCCCCGCAGTGCTCGAGCAAGCCGCACTCTCCGTTGCAGCACACCACCGTATCAAGCGGTGGCTAAAACCAACACCTTGCATAGCGTCACGGCAACCATTTACTGGTGAAACAGCATTATTCTACAAGGCTGAGAACTTTCAACAAACGGGTTCTTTTAAGTTTCGTGGTGCCTTGGCAAAACTAACATCACTGTCCACCGAGATCCCAGCCATTACAGCATCATCCGGCAACCATGGGTTAGCTTTGGCCACGGCCGCACAAATAACTGGCCATAACCTTACAGTAGTCCTACCAGAAACAGTAGCCTTGGAAAAGTTATCCAAAATTAAGGCTCTAGGCGTCGAGACTATTCTTCATTCAAACGATTCTGGACTTGCTGAGCAACACGCACAGACCTTAGCTACAGAACAGGGTAAAATCTACGTATCTCCTTATAACGATCCACAGGTTATCGCTGGGCAAGGAACCATTGCGCTCGAGTTACTTGAACAGCTTCCACGGCTCGACATCGTCTATGTTTCAATCGGCGGTGGTGGGCTGATTTCAGGTATTGGGTCAGTAATTAAAGCATTTTCACCTCAAACGCGGATAGTTGGCGTCAGTGCAACAAACTCGGCCGCGTTGGCAGCTAGCATACGTGCTGGTCAGATGGTTGAAGTTACACATTCGGATACTTTAGCCGATGGCTGTGCAGGTAGTGTTGACGACGATTCAATCACTTTACCACTTGGAACTGAAGTTATAGATGCTCTCATAGATTGCTCTGAGGACCAGATTGCTGATGGCATACGCCATGTTGCTTGGATTGAAAAAATGTTGGTCGAAGGGTCAGCAGGGTTAGCTTTAGCAGCGTGGTCAGCTGATGAAGCCCAACATATAGGTAAAGTAAGCGCAGTTATTTTGTGTGGCGCTAACTTTGACCGCGACCGGCTTGCACCCATAATAGGATCAACATCGTGATAGAATTCGATAAGCCAGGGCTGGTGTCCGGGTATGTATCGTTTCACAATTCAACTAATCAAAGTGCATGGCAATCGATACGCCTTCCAATTTATTGCCTCAATGGAGTTCCTGGGCCAACTACATTAATCATGGGTGGCTTGCACGGAGACGAGTACGAGGGCCCAGTAGCGATAAATAGTTTAGCGAATACACTCAATACGAACAATCTGGTCGGCCGGCTTATACTTTTGCCGGCAGTGAATGTTATGGCCGTTATGGCGGGCACGCGCCTCACACCCGATGATGGATTAAATATGAATCGTGTTTTCCCTGGAGATCCACTCGGCAGCATAACCCAACGGATCGCAGACTGGATCACGCAAACCTTAGTGCCAATATCCGATCATGTGATCGACCTTCACTCAGGAGGACGTTCATTGAACTTTGCGCCAGCTATTTTACTGCATGAAGTCTCAGGCAACGCAATGAATATTGCAAAACGCGCTGCGATGGCATTTGGCGCACCGTTCACTATTTTAATACAAGAAGATCACGCAGATGTAATGATAGATGCGGTCGTTGAAAATCTGGGCAAAGTAATGATCTCATCCGAACTAGGCGGATCGGGTATCATCACCCACCAAACTGTTACACTTGCAATCCAAGGTTTGTCTCGAATGGTCGCTTCATTAGGCCATTTTCCAGTACAAAATACTATGCGGAGTTCTCAACTCGTCCGCTTACCTACATCTGAAACTTACATGCGCAGTGATGAAGCTATGGTTTTTGCTCCTTTGATCAGCCTTGGCGAATGCGTGAGACAAGGTGATACGCTTGGTTACGGCCACTTCGTTGACCAAGTTGACCGTGGACCTAAAGCCTATACGGCGCCACATGATGGATGGGCTATTTGTTTTGCTGGGCAGGGTATTACACAGAGAGGTGATGTTGTAGCCATTGTTGCAAAAAATGTCCCGTAATGCACAACCTTTAGTTTTATAGTGAAACCAAACTGGGCTTAAAAATTATCGCCTAGGGTAAAAATTAAATCAGTAACTTCTAACCGCGGGCTTGCTTGCTTTTTAACGGCTTTGTGCTTTTAAGTATAAATAGATAGGCAGGTAATGGTTACGTTAAAATGAAATATGCCGTATATCCAAAATGGTGTTGGCCCGATGGGATTATGGACGCCAATGAAATCCAATCTCACATGCTAGAAAATCTC
>JAVLEV010000020.1:0-18706 GCA_031920365.1 Planktomarina sp.
ATCAGAGACTGATTTTAAATCAGTATACGGTGATTAGCTTTTACTCCACACGCGTTAACTCGATAGCATCGACCATAACAAAAAACTGATTATATATAAAAATATGTATGCAAAAGGTGGATTATATTTAACCTTTTATAAATCTTGGACGTATCAATAAAATGAACCGCGCCCAAAGCAGCACTGCGGCGACCCCAAGACCAGAGACTAGGCCCAGCCAGATCCCAGTTTCACGGTAATTGAGAACAAAGCCCAAGACATAGCTTATTGGTAGGCCAATCAGCCAGTAAGAAACAGTCGCAATCAACATCGGAACTTTGGTATCCTGAAGTCCACGCAGCAAGCTTAAAGCTACAACCTGCGCTGCATCTACGAACTGAAACATCGCAGCCACAATTAAAAGCAACGTCCCAATCAGCAAGATCTCACCTGTTAATGGGTCGTTCTCATTTAAAAACGCATTGATCAGGAAATGTGGCGTCATCAAAAAGAAAAAGATAGCAATAAAAGAAGCCGCAGCTGAGATACACATTGTGACTACTGCAGTGCGCCGCACTGCCACCCAATCTCTAAGGGCAAAAGCCTTACCAACCCGTATAGTACCAGCCTGCGACAACCCTATATGTACCATAAAGGTAAGCGCTGCTAATTGCAGAACTATCCCATGAGCGGCCAATTCCAAATGCCCAAGCCATCCCATCATAAAGGCAGAAGCTGCAAACAAGCCACTTTCTGCCAGGGCAGTAGCCGAAATAGGTAGCGCAAGGCGTGCCACAGACACTGTAGCAATACGGTCAAATCGCCAAAACCGAGCAAACATTTCTTGCTCAGGAAAATAAACTTGGATATAAATTACAAAGCCCAAAAGGGAGAGGCTCACCGCAATCACGGAGGCGACAGCGGCTCCTTGCAAACCAAGTTCAGGCATGCCCCAATTTCCAAAAATCAAAGCATAGTTGATCACCACATTAGCAACTAAAACACCCAAGGAAATCCACAGTACAACACCCGTATGCTCCAACGCTGAGAGGTAACTGCGTAAAACTAGCCCCCACAGCGCTGGCCAAAGACCAAATCCCGCAATACGTAAGTAATCTTGCGCACCATGAGCGACGACGAAGTCTTGCCCCATAGATACTAAAATTGGAGCAGAAAACCAAATTGGGAGGAACAGAAAACTAGCTGCTATGGTCGATAACCAAAGCCCCATCCGCGTTACTCTCCGTGCCGATTGGAAATCGTCTTCAGCCATGGATTTTGCCACCATCGGTAATATCGCAAACGCAAAACCAGAAGTAGTAATAAAAGCAATAAACAATACCTGCGCACCCAAAGTGACCTGCGCGAGGGACAACACAGAGTACCAACCTAACATCAACGTATCCGTTGTATGCACCGCAAATTGCGCCACTTGACTGCCAACCAGCGGTAAGCCCAATAATAGCAAGGCTCGCACCTCTTTTTTAATTTTAAATGACTTACTCATACCCTCGTTCTATGCAGCGATTAGGCCCCTGACCAGCGCCAAAAGCATACACAAAAAATAGGGACTAAAACACATCAATAAAGCTCAACCTAACCGCGCCTTGTATGAGTGAGAGATAGTATTGAGCCAAACGTGTTCTAAAAATATATTTTATAGAATATAAGCCAACATGTAGTGGAGGCCTTTTCTTGCATCGCAACTTCTGCCATGGATAGCAATAATCAAAGAAAGAGCAGGGCTATGGCAAGTGACTTATTATCCACCGCCGACGACACTACATATGACGCCTCATCGATCGAGGTTTTGGAGGGGCTCGAGCCAGTTCGAAAGCGCCCAGGAATGTATATTGGTGGGACAGATGAGCGAGCACTGCATCACCTCGTGGCAGAGGTACTGGACAACTCAATGGATGAGGCGGTGGCAGGCCACGCCAACCGCATTGAGGTTGAACTTTTGGCCGATTATTCAGTAATAATCCGCGATAATGGTCGTGGTATTCCAGTCGACCCGCATCCAAAATTTCCTAATAAATCTGCACTCGAAGTAATCCTTTGTACGCTGCATGCGGGTGGAAAATTTTCTGGCAAAGCCTATCAAACCTCTGGTGGACTTCATGGTGTTGGAGCATCAGTTGTAAATGCTTTGTCAGATTCTATGATTGTAGAAGTGGCCCGCAATCGAGAGCTATATGAGCAAAGATTTTCGCGTGGGGTACCTCTGGGCCCAATCGCCAAAATTGGGGCAGCACCCAACCGGCGCGGCACCACAGTCACATTTCATGCCGATGCAGAGATTTTTGGCAAACATCGGTTTAAGCCAGCACGGCTAATCAACTCCATCCGCTCCAAAGCCTACCTATTCTCTGGGGTCGAAATCCGCTGGAAAAGCCAGATCGATGATGGCGAAACGCCAACAGAGGCAACTTTTCACTTTCCTGGCGGCCTAGCTGATTATCTGAATGAAACGCTCGGAAAATCTAGTACTTATGCCAATGCGCCGTTTGCAGGTACCGTGGAATTTAAGGAACGCTTTAATGTACCTGGTAAGGTAGAATGGGCGGTAAATTGGACACCATCACGCGACGGGTTCATTCAATCGTATTGTAACACAGTGCCCACACCTGAAGGTGGAACCCATGAAAGCGGGTTTTGGGCCGCCATTCTTAAAGGCATAAAAGCCTATGGAGAATTGGTCAACAACCGCAAAGCCTCTAATATTACACGTGACGATCTCACTGCTGGTGGTTGCGCCTTGGTGTCATGTTTTATCAGTGAGCCAGAATTTGTAGGCCAAACTAAGGACCGCTTGGCAACCGTTGACGCCCAGCGCTTAATAGAGAATGCAGTGCGTGATCGGTTTGATAATTGGCTAGCAGCCGACACAAAATCTGCGGGATCTATCCTTGATTTCCTTGTGCTGCGCGCCGAAGAGCGTTTGCGCCGTAGGCAAGAAAAAGAAACACAGCGTAAATCAGCCACAAAAAAGCTGCGGCTACCCGGGAAACTAACCGATTGCACCTCCAAAACCCGCGAAGGTACAGAGTTATTTATTGTAGAAGGTGATAGTGCTGGTGGCTCTGGCAAGGGCGCACGCAATCGTGTGAACCAAGCCTTGCTACCCTTAAAAGGCAAAATTCTTAATGTACTGGGTGCTGCATCCAATAAGCTTGGTTCCAATGCAGAGATCAGTGATCTCTGTGAGGCCCTTGGGGTGGGTATTGGATCAAAGTTCAATGTTGACGATTTACGCTATGATAAAATCATCATTATGACAGATGCAGATGTAGACGGAGCACACATAGCTAGCCTGTTGATGACCTTTTTCTTCTCACAAATGCGCCCACTAATTGATACAGGCCATTTGTATTTGGCGTGCCCACCATTATTTCGTCTCACTCAAGGAGCTAAGCGCGTATATTGTTTAGATGAAACAGAGAAGGCAATGTGGTTAGAAAAAGGCCTCGGTGGCAAAGGTAAAATTGACGTTAGCCGATTTAAGGGCTTGGGCGAGATGGATTCAAAAGATCTGAAAGAAACAACTATGGATCCAGCAACCCGCAAACTAATCCGCGTGACCGTGGATGAAGATGTACCGGGCGAGACCGGTGATCTTATCGAAAGATTAATGGGGAAAAAGCCAGAAAAACGTTTTGAATATATTCAAGCTAATGCAAGATTTGTGGAAGAGTTGGACGTGTAAGCCGATAGCTTAACCCACAATTCATTTACGGAGGCTCATAAATGCCAACTTATGCTATAACTATGCTTGCCGCTGGAATTGGAATTCCTGTGCTTGCAGCAATGAATGCAGCTTTGGGGCGCTACCTTGGGGCTCCAATGTTAGCAGGGGCAATTTTACTAGCAGTGGGCTTTCTCACTGCGCTGGTAGTAGCCTTAATTACTGGACCAGGTGCTATCGTAAAGCTGGCCTCAGCGCCACGCCATTTACTTTTGGCAGGTCTCTTAGTTGCATTTTATGTGTTATCAATCACGGCAATTGCACCAAAGTTTGGCGTTGGAAATGCAATTTTCTTTGTCCTTATTGGGCAACTTTTATCTGCTGCAACGATTGACCATTTTGGCCTATTCGGCGCAGAGCCTGTATCTCTCAGCTGGCCAAGGCTCAGCGGACTGTTATTGATGGGAGCCGGTGTACTACTCACCCAAAAAGCTTAAACTGTTCCATTCTCTAGTAATCTCACTAAACTCCAAAGCGCATCTGGCACGTTGACATCTACCATAGGAAGCCGAATGCTTCCAGGTATACGTGCTCCCTCTTGACAAGCTACTGCATCCACCAGACGAGATAGCCTTTTAGAAAAATCCGCATGATGCGTGCTTGGGTCAATAATAAAATAGAACTGGCCTAAACCATGTGGGGCACCAGCAGGAAGTTTCAGGCCACTCACATCGAGTGAATTCACAGATCCAGTGACGCCAGCGGCTAACAATTCAGCCAAAATTCCAAATCCCCAGCCCTTATATCCACCAGCTGATACTAACGCTCCAGCCAGTGCAGCCTCAGGGTCAGTTGTAGGAATACCTTGATCATCGACAGCCCAGCCCAGTGGGATAGGCTCGCCCGCCGCCTTGGCCATGGTGATTTTACCCAATGCCACGGCAGAAGTTGAAAAATCAAAATGTACTGCTAAGCCGCCACGCCCGTCTGGAACTGACATAGCGATCGGGTTGGTACCTAACACTTTTTTATTACCACCCGGAGGCGCTACAACTGGGCTTGCGTTGGTGAACCCAATGGCTAACAGGCCATTTCTAGCTAATTGGCTAGTAAAATACCCAAGCGACGTGCAGGTATGTGCGTGTGCCACAGAAAGCGATACTGTCCCGTTAGCGCGCGCCGCTGCAATGACTGCAGGCATGGCGAGTTCAAATGCTGGTTGCGCAAAACCAAATTTTGCATCAGACAAGATTGATCCTGGCCGAGACAAAGAGACCTGCGGATCGACTGTACCATTGACCCGTCCTGTAGCTAACTGATTACAATAGCTTTCCAAATAGTACAGACCGCAGATCACATTCCCAAAGGACTCAGCATCTGCAACAGCACGCGCGACAGATACCGCAATCCATTCCTTGGCGCCGAAAGCTTGCAAAGCTGATTTACTGGCATGTTCAATATCAAGGACCGAGACGAGAGGCATAGGATTTCCAATTCACATAGGCATCAAACCATTCTGCAATGGCCATTATTTTTAATAATCGGGGTTCAGAAATAATTCAACAAAAAAGCTAAAGGATCTGGCCTTTGTCCAGCTTAACCTGCCTATCCATACGCGCTGCCAAATCCATATTATGAGTAGCAATAAGGGCGGCCATACCTGTGGCGCGAACTAGACCCATCAATACACTGAACACGTGATCAGATGTTTCAGGGTCAAGGTTCCCAGTAGGTTCATCAGCAAGCAACAGCTTGGGCGCATTAGCGAGAGCCCTACAAAAAGCCACCCGTTGTTGTTCGCCACCCGACAACTCACCAGGCCGATGATGCCCACGATCAGCAAGGCCCACTTGGTCCAACAGTTCTAAGGCTCGCAGACGGGCGGCAGAGGATTTTAAACCAGTTGCTTGCTGAGGCAACATAATGTTCTCAACTGCAGTAAACTCAGGTAACAGGTGATGAAACTGATAAACAAACCCTATCTTCATACGGCGCATATCGGTGCGTAATTTATCGCCTGCATTGGTCATATCCTGACCAACAATCTCCAGTCTTCCACTGTTGGCAGTGTCTAAAAGGCCTGCAATGTGCAGCAGGGTTGATTTCCCAGCACCCGATGGGGCTACGAGAGACACCACTTGTCCGGCATTCAGAGTTAAACCACAGTTCTCCAATACCGTTACCTCATTCGTACGGCCTAGGTTGTACGACTTAAATATTTCTTCCATTTTCAAGATTGGCTCACTCATTGCGCAAAGCCTCAACCGGGTTCATCCGTGCCGCACGTCTGGCAGGGAAAATTGTTATGACAAATGACAAAGACAATGAAATCCCTATAGCTTTGGTAATATCCACTACTCGCAGCTCCGAAGGCAAATGGTATATTCCACGTATGGACGGATCCCAAACCTCACCGCCAGATAAATAGTTTACTAAGCTAAAAATGGCATCAATATTGAGCACGAACACCACGCCAAAAATCACACCAAAAATAGTGCCTACTAGGCCAATACCAGCGCCACATATAAAGAATACTCTTAACACTGTGCCTTCTGTCGCACCCATTGTACGCAAAATACCAATATCACGGCCTTTATTTTTTACCAACATGATCAGTCCAGAAATGATGTTCATGGTAGACAATAAAATCAGCACTATCATAATCACCAACATCACATTGTCTTCAATTGCCAAGGCCCTAAGAAATCCACCCGCGTAATCACGCCATGTTTCCACCACCGCATTATCACCACTGGCAGCCCAGATAGTAGATATAATGTCTTCAACGGCTTCTGGGTCGTCAACAAATACTTCAATCTGATCAGCTCGGTTTTCTCGGTTAAAAAAACTTTGGGCTTCAGCGAGGGGCAAATATAAGCGAGTTTCATCAATGTTGTAATGCCCAGCAGTGAAAATATAGGCTACACTATATGATTTAACTCTTGGGCTTGTACCAAAAGCTGTACGAATTCCGTTGGGCGAAATTAACTTAACACGATCTCCAATAGTTAGGCGCAGTGCCTTGGCCACGCCAGATCCGATTGCAACACCATCAGGAAAATCCTCAATATCCCCTTGGCTACGCTCAGACTGCGCGACATTAGGGACAGTTTTCAACTTGTCTAAACTTATGCCAAATACCATGATTCCATGACTAAATTCGTTGGAACTACCCATAACTTGGCCACGGACTGTAGGTGCAGCGCGCGTTACACCCGCGACAGCCTCGATACGCTCTGTCAATGCTTCGTAATTGGTTATCGCATAATCCAAACTGCCAGTTTGAGCATCAAAGTTACGCTGATAGACAGTTACGTGGGCATTAGCGCCCAAAATAGCATCAACGAACTCTGTCCGAAAACCACTGCGCACTGCAAGTACGATAATCAATGCCGCAACGGCCAAAGCGATACCAATTAAGCTAATCACAGTCATAACACTGACGCCACCCTCGGCGCGTTTGGCCCGCAGGTAACGCCAAGCTATCAAGAACTCAAAGCTAGAGAACGGGGCCGCACGTTTCATAGGTACATCGTAGCAGTAGCGCTGCCACCAAACTGCAGGCCGATACGATCGTTATTAATGTTCATTACATATTGGATCACGACTTTTTCAACCTTTTTTATACCAGCTATTTTCTAAGCAACATAACGGTATTGCGCTATCATTTTTTCAATAGCTATTTCAGGTGACATTTCTTCACTGATACCGGTCTTACGGCTCGTTAATTCCACCAAACTATTTTTCAATCCGCGTGGCCCAACGGTGATGCGCCATGGTAGGCCAATTAGGTCCATAGTAGCAAACTTTCCACCAGCGCGCTCATTACGATCATCGTAAAGAGGTTCAAGACCAGCTTTGGTCAACTGTTTGTATAAATTTTCACAAGCAGTATCAGCTTCGCTATCACCTTGCTTAAGGTTCACAATCCCACAGTGAAAAGGTGTAACACCCTCCGGCCAAATAATTCCTTTGTCGTCATGGCTAGCTTCAATTATCGCACCCACAAGACGGCTCACACCAATACCATGGCTGCCCATATGGACTGGTACTTTATTACCTTCTCCATCCTGAACGGAAGCGCCCAGCGCGTCAGAATATTTAGTACCAAAATAAAAAATCTGACCAACTTCAATGCCACGTGCCACTTTGCGCTGCTCTTCGGGTACTTCCGAAAACAGTGCAGCATCGTGGGTTTCATCCGTTCGAGCATATTTTGTTGTAAACTCTTCCATGATCGACTGGCATTGCGCTACATCATCAAAATCGATCTCGCGATCTCCGAACGTCAAATCAGTGACCGCACTATCATAGAAAACTTCACTTTCACCAGTTTCCGCCAGAACTAAAAATTCATGAGTGTCATCGCCACCGATTGGGCCACTGTCTGCCCGCATTGGAATGGCCTGCAAACCCATGCGCTCATAGGTGCGCAGATAGCTCACCAAGTGACGGTTGTAGGCATGAAGTGCATCCTCTTTAGTAAGATCAAAATTATAGCCATCTTTCATGTAAAACTCACGCCCGCGCATCACCCCAAATCGTGGGCGACGTTCATCGCGAAATTTCCATTGAATTTGATACATAGTTAGCGGCAAATCTTTGTAACTGGTTATGTGGCCACGAAAAATATCAGTGATCAATTCTTCAGCTGTTGGGGTAAACAACATGTCACGACCATGGCGGTCTTTGAAACGAAGCATCTCTTCACCATAATCATCATAGCGCCCAGATTCTCGCCACAAGTCAGCTGACTGGATCGTGGGCATAAGCATCGCCAAATGGCCAGCTTTTTTCTGCTCTTCATGTATAATATCTTCAATTTTTTTCAAAACCTTGAGGCCCAAAGGCAACCAAGAGTAAATCCCTGCAGCAGATTGCTTGATCATTCCCGCACGCAGCATCAAACGATGCGAGACAATCTGGGCCTCAGCTGGGTTTTCTTTTAGGACGGGCAAAAAATAGCGGCTAAGGCGCATGAAACACTCCAGTTAAAATTCTCTGTCATGTTTAAGGCCACAATGTTGCCCTCACAAGCGAAAGCGGTCAGAATAGCTTCTTTAAAAGACATATTTTAACCTCAACCCCTTGCAAGGAGCCGCGCAATACGCAAGTTGGATTGTAAAGGGAGATTGATCATGGCGTTAACGGTATCTTCGCAGCTACGCTACTGGGGTATCTCAGCAGTAATTTTTTGCCTAATTTTATGGTTTTTAGGCAATACACTTTTACCATTCATATTGGGTGGCGCGATTGCCTATTGCCTTGACCCCGTTGCCGATCGGCTGCAACACCTTGGCTTGTCCAGATTGCTCTCCACTGCGTTGATTACACTAGTGGCCATGCTTGTCTTTTTTCTCACCATTTTACTAGTTGCACCGCTACTAATGGGACAGGCCTTTGCACTCTTCAATACAGCGCCTGCAATTGTAGCAGAGTTATGGGGTTTTTTAACAACTCACTTCCCAGACCTATTGGATGATAGCAGCACTATGCGGCAATCTTTAACTCGACTGGGTGAAAGTATTCAATCGCGCGGTGGCGATTTTGTGAACGGGTTGACCGCTTCCATAAATTCCGTTGTAAGTATTTTAGTTTTAATTGTAGTCGCGCCTGTTGTAGCATTCTATCTGTTATTGGATTGGGACAATATAGTTGCTAACATTGATGAGCTAGTGCCACGTGACCACGTTGAGAAAGTACGGGACTTAGGTGGTCAAATTGATGGCACTCTCGCCTCCTTTATTCGTGGCCAAGGCACAGTATGTTTCATCCAGGGTACGTATTATGCAATCACATTAATGCTAGCCGGGCTCAACTATGGCTTTGTTGTGGGGTTTGTGGCGGGCATAATTTCCTTTATCCCTTATGTCGGCGCACTAGTGGGTGGAGGTTTAGCACTTGGTTTAGCCTTATTCCAATTCTGGGGTGACTGGACGTCTATTAGCATCGTCGCAATCATTTTCATGGTGGGGCAAGTCTTAGAAGGTAATTTTCTTACTCCTAAATTGGTTGGCAATTCTGTGGGTCTACATCCAGTTTGGTTAATCTTTGCCTTGTCAGTTTTTGGTAGCCTCTTTGGTTTTGTTGGTATGCTCGTGGCAGTGCCAGTCGCAGCGGTGATTGGTGTTTTAGCCAGATTTTTTATAGCCCAATACAAAACGGGTCAACTCTATCGTGGTTTCACCATCAACGATAATAAAAATGTCTGAACAACTCAGCTTCAAATTACCTATAAAAGTGGCGCGTGAGCGCGATGCCTTTTTTGTATCTGATGCTAATAAAAATGCCGTCAAAACTTTAGAAAATACTGAATCTTGGCCACAGGGCAAGATGATCCTACTTGGTCCAAAAGCTTGCGGTAAATCTCATCTTTTAGAAATTTGGCTCAGTGAAAATACAGCCCAAAAAATTGACCCACTCAGAGATTTTAATCAACCTGGCTCTGGCGCTAAAATTATAGTGGATAACCTGCAAGAATTAGCTGGAATCACTCCTGCAGAAACGCGGTTATTTCATCTTCACAATCATCTTCAATTCACCGGTGGTAAATTATTGATGGCATCCAATATTGCAGTACGCCAAGCTGGGTTTCGGTTGCCAGATCTCCTTAGTCGCCTAGAAGGTACTAGTTGCGCTAAAATTGAATGGCCTGATGACGCACTTTTGCATGCAGTGTTGCTAAAAGCCTTTATGGATCGCCAGCTTTCACCGCAGCCTGCCGTTTTGGCATATATTTTGAAACATATGGACCGTAGCTTTGATGCCATCAGTGATATTGTCACCAAGCTGGATATACAGAGCATGTCAACAAAAAAGCCTATTACAAAGGCTATGGCCGCAAATATCCTAGGCTAACGGATCAACCTCTTAGAGTTATGATCTTAGCTCTTACAAATTGCCCCAACATGTTTAAATTAAGAGCATGAAACCGGGGTCCAATATGATAAACTCAGCTGACTTTCTGCACAGTGATTTTCCGTCAGCGACCAGCTGTGGAATTGATGTTGTTGGGCCAGGCAGGTTTCTGAACCGAGAACTGTCATGGTTAGCATTTAATTGGCGGGTCTTGGAAGAAGTCGATAATATAAACGTTCCCTTATTGGAACGGCTTAGGTTTTTATCTATTTCAGCAACGAACCTTGACGAGTTTTATTCGGTACGCGTCGCAGGCTTGCGCGAATTAGCTCGCGCTGGTAGCAGCACAACCGGCATCGACGGACGCAGTTCTGCTGACCAGTTGGTACTAATTGATACCGAAGCACGCGATTTGATGGCCAAACAACAATCGATTTTAGCAAATTTGCGTATTGAGTTGGCTAGAAAAGATATCCATATTTTGACAGCAGACCAAGCCTCTACAGATCGAGCCTACCTACAAAAAGTTTTCCTTGCAGATGTCTTTCCAGTTGTATCCCCTTTGGCAATTGATCCAGCACACCCCTTTCCATTCATACCAAATGCCGGTTTTGCTTTGGCGCTACAGCTAGAACGAAAGTCTGATAAACGCAGCCTACGCGCATTAGTGCCAGTGCCACAGCAAGTTAATAGGTTTGTACGACTGCCCGGAGATAATTATCGTTATCTACCACTGGAAGAATTAATTTTGATGCAATTAGAACAGCTTTTTCCAGGCTACAAGCTCAAAGGTCACTGCGCGTTTTCTGTACTACGTGACAGTGATCTTGAAGTGGAAGACGAGGCAGAAGATCTGGTCCGTGAGTTTGAGGTCGCACTAAAACGGCGACGTAGGGGTGAAGTTATTCGTTTGAAGATCAGTACCAAGGCTCCAAAAGCTTTGCGCAAAGCCATCATGGCAGAATTCTCTATTACCGAAACTGAAGTGGTAGAAGTTGACGGAATGCTAGGCTTACCTGACCTCAGCGAATTAGTGATTGATGATCGGCCCAAATTGCTCTGGCCAAACTTCACACCAAGGGTGCCAGAACGAGTATCCGATCATGAAGGCGATATGTTTGCCGCAATTAGGCAAAAAGATATGCTACTTCAGCACCCCTATGAAACATTCGATATGGTAGTGCGTTTCTTACAACAAGCAGCCCATGACCCAAATGTTTTAGCCATCAAGCAAACCCTTTACCGTACGTCTAAACGGTCTCCAATTGTGGAAGCTCTTTGCGAAGCCGCGGAAGACGGAAAATCCGTTACCGCTTTGGTTGAACTCAAAGCCCGCTTTGATGAGGCGGCCAACATTCGCCAATCTCGCAGGCTCGAGCGAGCGGGCGCACATGTAGTTTATGGGTTTATAAACTTGAAAACACATGCAAAAATAAGTACGGTCGTGCGGCGTGAAGGTAATCGCTTGGTTACTTATACTCATTATGGTACCGGCAACTATCACCCAATCACGGCACGTATTTATACAGATGTTAGCCTTTTCACCTGTGATGCCGCTTTGGGCCGGGATGCAACCAAAGTGTTCAATTATCTTTCTGGTTATGCACAGCCAAAAACGCTGGAGAATATTTCTATATCACCCCTATCACTCAAATCTACACTTTTAGACCGCATTGCAGCTGAGGGCACCAACGCCAAGAATGGTAAGCCCGCAGCGATCTGGGCAAAGTTAAATTCTTTGATTGATGCAGATGTCATTGATGCGCTCTACTTAGCTGGGCAGGCTGGGGTAAAGGTTAGCTTAATTGTACGTGGCATTTGTGGTTTGCGCCCAGGCGTAAAAGGCCTGTCAGAAAATATAAGGGTTAAATCAGTTATTGGACGCTTTTTAGAGCATTCTCGAATTGTGTGTTTTTCCAATGGGCATGACCTGCCCAGCACGGCATCACGGGTATATATCTCATCAGCTGATTGGATGGGCCGGAACCTTAACCGCCGGGTGGAAACCTTGGTTGAGATCAAAAATGCAACAGCAAAAGCACAAATTGTTAGCCAGATCATGGCGGCAAACTTGGCAGATGTGGCCCAATCTTGGGTAATGCAGCCCGATGGTTCTTACATACGTTCCACTTGGACAACGGGCAGCTTTGCATTCAATTGCCATCAGTTTTTTATGGAAAATCCATCACTATCAGGGCGCGGCAGCGCAGGTGCTAGCGATGTACCAAAATTAACCCACACAGATGACTCTCAAACACTGCCTATAGCATGATTGGATTGACCTAATTTAACGCTTTGATAACATTACCATAGCTCAAGGGGTACGTCATGGACGGATTAACAGATACCGCACCGGAATGGGGGCCGTTCAAACGGTTACTATTTAAAAGCCCAAAAGCCCATGACTTATCACGGGTTGGGGTCATAGATATTGGTTCAAACTCTGTGCGCTTAGTAGTTTTTGATGGAGCCGCGCGTTCACCCGCATACTTTTTCAATGAAAAAGTGATGTGCGCTCTTGGTGCAGGCTTGGCTGAAACCGGCAAGCTTAATCCAGAAGGGCGACTACGGGCACTATCAGCGCTGCGGCGATTCTGTACTATTGCCAAGGGTATTGGCCTGCCAGACCTCACCGCTATTGCTACTGCTGCTGTGCGCGAAGCCACAGATGGTCCTGAATTTGTAGCACAGGTTTTTGGAGAAACTGGTTTAAAGGTCCACGTCGTCGACGGACCAGAGGAAGCACGACTATCCGCACAGGGTGTTTTGTTGGGCTGGCCCGGCGCTTATGGTTTGGTCTGTGATATTGGTGGAGCTTCTATGGAGTTAGCCGAAATTTTTGATGGAAAAGTAGGCCAAAGACTCACCTCCACTCTAGGACCCCTGAAACTCATTAATATTGAGGGAGGGAAAAGGGGTCGAAAAGCCTTCATCACAAAAACATTGGATGAGTTACGAGAAAAAATAGGCCAACAGTCAGATCGTTTGTTCCTCGTAGGTGGGTCTTGGAGAGCCATTGCACGCATAGATATGCATCGACGCGGGTATCCACTTCACGTGATGCATGAATATCGCATGACCGCGCGCGACATTCGAGAGACTGCAAAATATATTGATGCGAGCGACCTCGAAGAACTGCGCGCTGCTATCAGGATTACTTCAAGCCGGATGGCACTTGTGCCCATTGCTATGCAAATACTTAAGGGCATCATCAAACGTTTTAAGCCGCATGACATCGCTGTCTCAAGCTATGGAATCCGCGAAGGTATACTATATGAGCAGATGCCCCAAATCATGCGGGATCGTGATCCTCTGATCGAAACATGCCATTTTGCTGAGCGCAGAGATGCGCGCTTACCAGGGTTTGGCATGCGATTACATAAATTCATTTCGCCATTGTTTATCAAGATTCCACCTGGACAAGCGCGTTTAGTTCGCGCCGCTTGTTTGCTACACGACGTCAGCTGGCGCGCGCACCCAGATTTTCGGGCCGAAGTATGCTTTGAATATGCCACACGGGCGAACTTGGGCGGCTTAAGTCATGAGGAGCGTGTATTCTTGGGTCTTGCACTGCTGCACCGCTATCGCAATAAACGTGACGGGACACGTTTTAGAGAACTGTTTGAACTACTCAGTGCCAACCATCAAAAAGATGCAGAAGTCTTGGGAAAAGCCATGCGCTTGGGCGCCATGCTGTGGGCCAATCCAGACGATGAAACCGCTCAACTATGCTGGTTGCCAAAGAAAAAAAGCCTTTCACTGACCCTCACTGCGCAAGCATCGCCCTTGTTTGGAGAGGTAGCTGAAGCCAGATTACATGCCTTAGCACAAGCCTTGAACGCCACCACGCGTGTGGATATGAAGCTCACCTAGGTAGAGGTTTTTCTATATTTAAATATGGTTAAGTCTGCACTTTAGTGAGCTCATCCCAAGCCTTATTAATTGCGACCAGCCGTATCTCAGCCAACTTCACCGCTTCACGCGGTACTCCACGTGCAATCAATTGATCTGGATGGTTCTGGCGCACTAAAGAACTCCAAGCATGCCGCAACTCTTTCGCATCAGCAGATGGCAGCACACCTAAGACATCATAAGGATCAGCAGGTGCACCTTTAACGTGGCGTGCCTTCATCACACGAAATTGGCATTGGCTAAGCTCAAAAATATCTGCAACACGGCTCAAAAACGTATCTTCCTGCTTATGATAAGTGCCATCAGCTACTGAAATGTGAAATAGACCTTCAAGCAAATCTTCCAAAATATCCGTCTGTTGACCAAACATAGATTTTATGCGGCGCGCATAGGTTTCAAACCCTGCTACATCCTGCCGCGCAAGATTAAAAACCTTTGCGGCACTGGCTTCGTCCGCCGCAGGAATATGAAACACATCTCGAAAGGCTAAAACTTCTGCACGAGTAACCAACCCATCTGCTTTGGCCATTTTCGCACTGAGTGCTATCACAGCAATGGTAAAACCTACCGTCTGTTCCGGTGGGGTGCGTAACTTTTCAAACACAACAGACAGTCCCTCACCACTAGCAAGAGCGGCAAGCGCGTCAGAGATACGGGACCAAATAGACATGCTCATTTATAGAAGCACAATTCAAAAGACGAAAGGGCAAAGCTATTTACTCTAGGGTCACTACCCCGTGATCTGTTTGAATTTCAGCTGAAATATGCGCACAACCTTCGCCAAAGCTGATGCATGTGTCACCCAATAGCCCTCCTAATAGCTGCTGCATACTAAGCGCCTGTGGGTGTTGCACCCGTAAGTTCAACAACCGGCATCCACTATCCGACAAATCTTGACACGGATGCGCAGGAGGCCGCCACTCTATTAAGGCTGGGCCATATCCACCAAATGGCAACTCACCGGAGTCAGATACAGAAATATCCCAAATATATCTACCTCGTTGGAGCCCAACGGGTTCCCCAAAACTAGGCCCTAGCTCTAGAAGAGTTTCTTTAATACCTGATGTTGCCAGTATCCAGCTCACAATACGTGGAGGGCCAGAAAAGTGATCTAGCCCAAACCACCGTGCATACGGGAGGGGAGGTGCGTCTGGGTTTATGGCAATGGATTCTAAATAGCAGTCCGGTCCCATACCCCAGAGGTAATTGTGTGTACCAAAATGCGAATGCTCTCCTGCCGCCAGTGGCGCCACACCAAGACATTTTTGTACTAACTCTGTGGCTGCTTGGCGGGTCGCGCCTGCAACGGCAATGTGATCTAGTACCAGCACCTTAAATCCTCCACACTACCGTTTTCTATCCGCGAGACTTCTGAATCAAATCTAAAACATTCTGCGCCGCATTCGGGATATTGGTACCAGGCCCAAAGATTGCAGCAACACCTGCAGCTTTTAAATATTCATAATCTTGTTGAGGGATAACCCCACCACAGACCACAATAATTTCTTCAGCATCTGCAGCTCTCAAGGCTTCAACTAACTTGGGGGCAAGCGTTTTATGACCAGCAGCTTGGCTAGAAATACCAACCACGTGCACATCATTATCGACAGCATCTTGCGCAGCTTCTTCAGGAGTTTGAAACAAGGGCCCAACATCCACATCAAAGCCAATATCTGCAAAGGCAGTCGCAATCACCTTGGCGCCACGATCATGCCCATCTTGGCCCATTTTCACTACCAACATACGCGGCCGTCGGCCCTCATCTTTGGCAAAATTCTCTACCGACCTCTGAATAGATTCAAAGTTTTCGTCGCCCTCATAGGCTGATCCATATATCCCAGCCAATGTCTTCACCTCCGCACGATGTCGGCCAAAAGTACCTTCCATGGCCAATGAAATTTCACCCACGGTCGCACGATGGCGTGCAGCCTCAATAGCAGCCTCCAAAAGGTTGCCACCCTCCTCACAACGCCGCCCCAGCTCCAACAAAGCTGTGTCACAATTTACTTTATCACGGCTAGCCCGAATTGCTGTGAGCTTAGCTACCTGCGCATCACGAACTTGATTGTTATCAATATCACGGATTTCGATATCAGGCTGAGTTTTTGATTTATATTTATTAACTCCAACGATCACCTCTTCACCACGATCAATCATGGCCTGACGGCGCGCTGCACTTTCTTCAATCTTCAGTTTGGGCAGACCACTGGCCACTGCTTTTGTCATACCACCCATTTCTTCAACTTCTTCAATTAAGACCCAAGCCGCATCAATCAAATCAGCAGTAAGCTTTTCAACATAATATGAGCCTGCCAAAGGATCGACCACATTGGTCACACCTGTTTCTTCCTGCAAAATTAATTGGGTATTACGCGCAATCCGAGCAGAGGCGTCCGTAGGCAATGCAATCGCTTCGTCAAAACTGTTTGTATGCAATGATTGGGTCCCACCCAGCACCGCAGACATCGCTTCAAAAGCAGTACGAACAATATTGTTATAGGGGTCTTTTTCCTGCAGGCTGACACCTGACGTCTGACAATGCGTTCTCAACATACTAGATTTTGGGTTTTTAGGTTCAAATTCTGCCATAACCCTGTGCCAAAGCACCCTAGCTGCCCTCAGCTTGGCAGATTCCATAAAAAAATTCATACCAATAGCAAAAAAGAAAGAAAGCCTACCTGCGAAGGCATCGATATCCATTCCACGCGCGATTGCTACCCGTACATATTCCCGGCCATCTGCAATCGTGTAAGCCAACTCTTGTACTAGGTTGGCACCAGCCTCTTGCATATGATAACCGCTAATCGATATTGAGTTGAACTTTGGCATTTCTGCGGCAGTAAACTCAATGATATCTGCTACCATCCGCATCGAGGGTTCTGGTGGATATATGTAAGTATTGCGTACCATAAACTCTTTGAGAATGTCGTTTTGGATTGTCCCTGATAGGGCCGCTCGGCTAACACCTTGTTCTTCCCCTGCCACGATAAAAGCAGCTAAAACTGGAATTACTGCACCATTCATTGTCATTGAGACTGAAATTTTATCTAGTGGGATTTCATCAAACAAAATCTTCATATCCTCAACGCTATCTATGGCAACACCTGCTTTGCCCACATCCCCCACTACCCGCGGGTGATCGCTGTCATAACCACGATGCGTAGCCAAATCGAAGGCAACTGACACACCTTGCTGACCAGCAGCGAGGCCTTGACGGTAAAAAGCATTAGATTCTTCCGCAGTGGAAAACCCTGCATATTGCCGAATGGTCCAAGGGCGACCCGCATACATTGTAGCTTTAACCCCCCGTGTGTATGGTGCTTGTCCCGCGACACTGCCCAGATGATCCAAACCTATTAAATCCTCAGCAGTATAAATAGGCTGTACACCAATTCCTTCCAGCGTATCCCAGGTCAAAGACTTCAAGGGTTTTCCGCGCAGTTCTTTTTCAGCCATCTGGTCCCAAGATGTTTTATCTGTCATAGCTACGTTCCTTTTGTCATCGCCATTGGGTCAAGTATTTTTTTGCCATACCCCTTCGCTTGTAACAGCAAAGACCCTATATAGGAGGGTAAAGGAGATATTATGTTTAAACAAAGTCTTGCGGTTTTCCTGGGTTTTGCTGCCATGCATTCTACAGCCACAGCTGGGGAGACGTTAGAGTTATGGCGCTCTGATCCAACACGCATTTTTGAAGCACAAAATGTAGATTTGACCGATGTCATCTGGGCAGCGCGCCCTTGGGTAATTTTCGCAGACAGCCCACTGGATCCTATTTTTGAACAGCAAATGGCATTATTACGTTCGGGTTTGGAAGTAGCGAGAGACCGTAACATAATAATAATTATCGATACGGATCCCAGCGCACAAACAAAGCTGCGTAAAACCCTGCATCCCAAGGGATTCGCTTGGGTTTTGATTGGCAAAGATGGTGGGGTCAAACTGCGCAAGCCCTTTGCCTGGAACATGCGAGAATTGAGCCGCGTGATCGATAAAATGCCGATGCGCCAGCAAGAAATTAATAAGCCCTGATCTTTCATGCTCCAAGTGCCTCCAGTGCAGCGACCGGGCTGTTGTGATGGCTTTATGGCCAAAATCAATCAAACTCCATGATAATAGCATCAACAGCTAGGCTATCACCTGGCATTGCGTGGATTTTAGTCACAATTGATTTTCTCTCAGCCCTTAATATATTTTCCATTTTCATCGCTTCAATTGTGCAAAGAGATTGTCCTTCATGAACTTCATCACCAACAGCAACTTCTACTTTGA
>JAVLEV010000021.1:0-18580 GCA_031920365.1 Planktomarina sp.
CGGTCATTAAAGGTTGAGAACCGAATTTATTGAAGGCTACTAACAGCCAGATTAGCCATTTTAATTATCGCTTCATGTGAACTGGCAACGGCAATAAAGCGAGCGTTGTGGCAAAATTTAGCACCTTTCACACCGCTTGCATCCTCTAGTGCTTCATCTGTCATCCCTGCCCACGTTATAGGTAGATCGGCTCGCTGTTCAAAGGTATCCTTTGATAGCTTAATACCGTTAAGCGTCCAATCATTGCCGCGTGGATTGACCACAAATAGGATATGGTCTGCTTGTGCTTTATCCAGAGCAGAGCGGTATGGCATACCCATTGGTAACTCTAGAATGGGTGATGGGCCTGCTTTGACTATCGCCTCAAAAACGATGCTTTGTGCGCGGAGTTTTGCTGCAAAGTTGCCGATTGCGACCTCCATAAAGCTACGGGCGATTGGCAAGGCTGTAAAAAAAGCATCATCGTCAGCTGTTGGTGACGGGTCGTCAAATACAGGTTTGAAGCTTGCTAAGAGCGCAGGCAAAGTTAGGACTGACAGTGGACCCGCCACCGATGGTTCCATCGCGCCATTGTCCAAAAGATCAATCGGCAAAACAAACGTTGTGTCAAATATATTATGAATTTCTTCAACATTATAAGCGGGTACGTTCATCGCAGTCAGATATTCACGCCCATAATGTTTCCAGATTAGACCAAAAGAGCTGAATGGTTGGCCGTCTTCGCGTAATGGACTGGGCCGCTGGTGATGATCAAAAATCTGTACGTCTGCATTATAGATCGCACCCACATCATAAATTATCTTTTCAGGCGAGGGCGAAAGCCACTGGCGATCACGCGTACGTCTTAGTTCGGCTTTTTGAAAAAGACGAGTAAGTATTACAGAAGACAGCAACTCATCCGCATGAAAGCCACCAGAATGAGTAATAATGTGAGTTATGGTCATGGGCATATTCCGTTGGGTTTATTAAATTAAAATGGTGGCCAAAGCGGCCATTTATGGAGAGTGGCCGGTTACTTCTTCATAGCTGATACCAACTAAATCAGTAGTTTTTTTTATCTTACAAAAGTCTACGGGAAAATAAGGCGTTGAAAAATCAAAATACTGCTCAATTTAAAAGATAAATGTTATTTGTTGTAAACCTTTCAAAAGTGAAAATGCAGTATACATGTTAAATGTAATTGGGAGTGAACTATGGTTCTGAGACTTGAGGCGGTTCGAAAGTCCTTTCGCGATAGCGACGGTATAGTGCCGGTCCTGCAAGACGTCAGTTTTGAACTTAAAGCGGGTCAGACGCTGGCGCTACGTGGTGAATCGGGCAGTGGGAAAAGTACACTTCTTCATATCGCTGGCGCGTTAGAGGCCGCTGATGCAGGCCGTGTGTGGGTGTCCGGGCATGACCTGACACAGCTTGATGATAGTGGACGCGCTGGCCTACGTCGGACTGATATCGCACTTGTTTTTCAACAATTTAACTTAATCCCATCCTTAACCGTTGCAGAAAACATATCGTTCCACTCGGCCCTTTCAGGAAAGGTGGACTTGGCCCACATTAAACAGATTTCAGTAGCTTTGGGTTTGTCGGATCAGATGAAGAAATATCCAGAGGCATTGTCTGGTGGCCAACAACAACGGGTAGCTATTGCACGTGCGATTGTGGCAAAACCTAAACTTCTGCTGGCAGATGAACCAACAGGCAACCTTGATGAGGCAACGGCTGAAGACGTACTGAGGCAGATGTTAAAATTGGTGACGCAGGAGGGCACAGCATTGATGGTTGTAACCCATTCCCCAAATATTGCAGCCCGCATGGGCCGCCAGTTGCATTTGCGCAGTGGTCGGCTGGTATGATCCGATCGTGTTTTAGGGCGTTACTATCGCATTGGCTGCGCAATCCGGTGCAATTGTTCGCCTATCTTGCAGGTATTTCCTTGGCGACAGCCCTTTGGTCCGGTGTGCAGGCGATAAATTCTGAGGCGCGTGCAAGTTATGACGCGGCTGCAACCACCCTTGGCGACGGACAGAATGATTTTTTGCTTTCAAAGCATGGAGATCGCATTCCGCAGGAAACTTATGTTTTACTCAGGCGTTCAGGTTGGCTTGTCTCACCTGTTATCGATGGGCGTTTAGCAGATGTACGGCTGATTGGTATTGATTTTGTGACGTCTGCAACCCGCTTTATTACTGCAAATAGTGCTGTCGAACCAACTATTTTTGGTTTAAATACTCTGCTGGCAAATGCAGAGACAGCAAAAAAAATTGGACCACTTCTAGATATCACTGTGGATGCAAGCATTGCACCGAATGTTGTGATTGGGGACATCGGCTTGGTACAGAAACTGTTGAAGCGCGATGATCTGACTCGCCTTGTATTGTTGCCTGATCAACCTCGTGCCCAACCACGTCTGGTTACTATAACACCTAATCTACGGCTTCAATCAGCGCAGAAAGTGACAAGTATTGAGGAGCTAACCAACAGTTTTCACTTGAACCTGACAGCCTTTGGTTTGCTTAGTTTTGCCGTTGGCCTGTTCATTGTGCACAGTACAATTGGTCTGGCATTTGAGCAAAGGCGTGGCATGACACGCACGCTGCGTGCGCTAGGTGTGCCACTGTATAATATTATTATGCTCGTAACTATCGAGATGATGACTTTGGCCGCTATTGGTGCCGGGTTTGGCATCGTTCTGGGCTATCTGATTGCTGCCTTTCTACTACCCGATGTTGCAGCTACTTTACGTGGGCTTTACGGCGCGCAAATCTCTGGCACGCTTGAGCTGCGAGCCTCTTGGTGGATATCTGGTCTTTTGCTTGCGATGTTAGGGACAGCCGCAGCCCTTTCAGGCAGGATCTGGCAAATTGCACAAATGCCGATTTTAGCGAGTATTAAGCCACGGGCATGGGTGATTGCCACCGCGTTACGGTTTCGTATGCATTCTTTAGCTGCTGTGGTTTTGCTGTGTACGGCCGTTCCACTCGCCCTGATCTGGGATGGGCTGCTGGCTGGTTTCGCTTTGCTGGGGTGCTTGCTGATTGGGGTGGCATTGGGATTACCTGCACTGGCAGCTGGCATTTTGAATCTGTTACAAAGATATACGGTCGCTCCAGTTTGGGCATGGTTTTGGGCTGATACCAGACAACAATTACCGGGCCTTAGCCTTGCCTTGATGGCACTGTTGCTTGCGATGTCAGCCAATATTGGCGTTTCAACAATGGTATCAAGTTTCCGGCTGACCTTTGTATCCTTTCTTGACCAGCGTCTTGCGCCAGAGCTTTTTGTTGAGGTGAGTTCCGCGGACGAAAGTGCCGCATTAGAAGGTTTTCTAGGTAGCCGTGCGATAGAGGTTTTGCCGCTTCTTACAACTCAAACCATAATTCTTGAACAGCCTACTGCATTGTATGGCGTGCGGGTTGGCCAGACATATCGCAATGCTTGGGTTTTCTTGGATAAAAGCGATGGGGCTTGGGATTTGGTCGACGCAAACAGTGCTGTTGTTGTTAATGAACAACTGGCGCGGCGTTCTAATCTTTGGGTTGGTGATTTGGTTCAAATCACAGCGGATCTGACGTTACCAATTGCTGCTGTTGTTGGTGATTATGGCAATCCACAGGGTCAAGTCATCGTTTCTGAGAACCTCTTTCAGAACCTGCACCCTAATATTTATCCGAAACGCTTTGGCATACGTACCCAAGCAGCCGCGGAACTTCGATCTCAAATGGTGAAAATGGTTGGTATTGACGAGAGCGCGATCATTGATCAAGCGGCGATTAAAGCAATGTCGCTGGACGTATTTGAGCGGACATTTGTTATTACGTCAGCCCTGAATATTCTAACGCTTGGCGTCGCCAGCTTTGCCATCCTGATGAGCCTTCTGACACTGGCAGATTTACGTGTGCCGCAGCTTGCGCCCATTTGGGCGTTGGGGTTGACCCGTCGCCACTTGGGTTGGCTGGAACTGTTACGTTCTGTAATGTTGGCCGCGATTGTCTTCGTCTGTGCTCTCCCGTTGGGTCTTGCCCTTGCATGGGTATTGCTAACAATCATCAACGTTGAGGCGTTTGGCTGGCAGCTTCCAATGTACCTTTTTCCACTCGAATATGTACAATTGGGCTGCTATGCATTGCTTGCAGTTTTTTTGGCAACCACATGGCCTGCTGTTCGCTTGCTGCGGACGCCACCAGCCACTTTACTAAGGGTATTTGCAAGTGAGCGTTAGGATACTGTTATTTTTAGTTCTCTGGCCCGTTGGCGTGGTGGCGCAGGGGTTCTTGGGTCTAGGTGGTAGTGTTGAAGGGTTCTCCTCGCCTGCGCCTAATCCAGTTTTTAAGTTTCCTACCGATCACGGTGCGCATCCAGAATACCGGATTGAGTGGTGGTACCTTACTGCAAACCTAAACGGTGTAGATGGAACAGCTTATGGGTTACAATGGACTCTTTTTAGAACGGCACTTGCACCAGGTGATGCAGAGGGTTGGGGGTCACCACAAATCTGGTTTGCACACGCCGCAGTAACAACACCCGACCAACACTTTGCCACCGAACGCTTTGGGCGTGGTGGCACTGGGCAGGCGGGGGTGGAGGTTAAGCCTTTTCGGGCATGGATCGACGAATGGGCGCTGGAGGGCGTAGATTTCAACACTATGACGCTGATTGCGAATGGGCCTGAATTTGGTTATGAAATGTCTCTTCAAGCAAAGGGGCCGCTAATCTTTCACGGAGACGGTGGGTACTCTATCAAGTCGGATAAAGGCCACTCAAGTTACTATTATTCACAACCGTTCTTCCAGATTGAGGGTACTTTGAAGCTGCCTACTGGAGATGTTGCAGTGGCAGGTAGCGCCTGGCTTGACCGTGAATGGTCCTCGCAGCCCTTATCCGATGATCAATCTGGCTGGGACTGGTTTTCATTGTCATTATTAGACGGTGCAAAGTTAATGGGCTTTCAGTTGCGCCAGACCGATGGAACACTTTATAATTCGGCGACTTGGATTTCACCAGATGGGGTTACAACATCTTATGGTAATGGAAGTTTTTCTGCCATTGCACTTGCGAGCACCCCTATTTTGGATCGAAAACTGCCAACGCAATGGAGTGTGAAGTTGCCAGACCGAGGGGTTGATGTTGTTGTGACGGCCTTAAACCCCGATGCGTGGATGGAGCTTTCCATTCCATATTGGGAAGGTCCAGTAACGGTCATAGGCAGCCACAAAGGACAAGGATATTTAGAAATGACAGGTTATGAGTGACCACAACGATCTACAGGGTTTTCTTGACGAGGCTTGGCAGCATTTAAGTCGAGGCGTGGCAGACAGGCGTTCCCCTGCACGGTACCCTACGTTTGCAACCGTTTCACCGGATGGAAAACCAGAGGTGCGCACTGTGGCATTGCGTGGGGCATCCCGCTTGGCTTCTCTGCTTGAGGTACATACTGACACAGCGACGGCCAAAGTAACTGCGCTTGAACATACTCCTATTGCTGCTTTTCACATCTGGCTACCTCGTGCAGATCTACAAATTAGGCTAATTACTTCGGTTTCGATACTAACGGGTCGTTGTATCGATAATCACTGGGAGAAGGTACCGCCGGCGTCTCGGGTGTCTTATGGGACTATGCCTAATCCAGGGTATCCCATTGCAGATGTGTACGCCTATACAAAACCTGCTGATCGAGGCCGTTTTGCCGTTCTAAACTGTATCTTAAAAGAAATTGATTTAGTACATCTTGGTAAACGTCATAGGCGCGCTTCATTTGTTGCTGACGATGGTTGGACAGGCAGTTGGCTGGCACCCTAATCTAGCCATCTAAAATAGGTTGTTTCCCAAGCCGCTTTACTTTGCCGATAGAACTTAAAAATTGACCTTTGATGCTTTACTCTGGGTTACTTAAATCCATCCATATATAATAAGTGAAGTAGGATGCTGGCTCGGGATCCGTTTGGTAATGGCTCAGTCCCTTTAGTTTTGATAGAAAAAATTTATTTGGGTGGATTTTAGTTGTTGGCTCTAGATAAAGCAAAGGACTGCACCGCGCTAGCGATACTAATATTTACCTCTACCAAATATTATATTAGAAATATCGTTAGTATCGCCTAGGACTTTGACCCTGCTTCTAGAAATAGTCCTGTGAATGCACTGTTCATTTGGGCTAGTGTGGTTTCTGTTTCGATTGTGTCGCAGGCTCCACTGGAAAGTCCGTAAAGCTGGCCCGCGTCCGACATCGTATAAATCATTGAGCCTACTAAAAAATGAAACCGCCAATGTACTTCTTTTTTACTAAGGTGGGGTGCTACTCTCTCTATTTCGTCAATAAAGAGCAGGTCGTTCTCGTCAAATGCCTCACTGATAATTTGGCGGGCCACATCGCTTGATTCGACTGACAGTCGCGCCAGTAGTTGATTGAAAAGATCGTTACGATCTCCTTGCGTGACTTCGAATGCAGGGCGAATAAACGCATTGATTAGTTCATGCAGCGTAGTGATTCTTGTAACATTTTTCTTTAAAGCCTTTAGACGCGCTACGCGGCGGTCGACAAGATTAGCCGCTTGCTTGGCAAATACCTCAGCTAAAACTCCCTCTTTAGATCCAAAGTGATAATGAATAGCTGATAAGCTTACACCAGCCTCACGTGCGAGGTCTCGGAAACTGACTGCGTCGATATTTGCATTTGAAAACAATACTTCAGCGGCGTTGAGTATCAGACCACGGGCGTGTCCATGTGGTAACCTTTTGGTAACTATTTTCTGCTTGAGCCCTGGCATCTTGTTCTCCTTTTGGCGTTCCTAACCCTTATTAAACTAGGGCGCTACCTCACAAACGCCATGGTTGACAAATTAGGACGAACGTTCGTAATCTGTTTGCTAAACGGAGTTCACTTATAAGACCTTAACAAGAAGTCAAAGGCCCACCCGGAGACCCTAAGAATGACAGCTGGTAAGGAAATGACAGAACCAAGAAAAAGCCCTAGCCCAGTCCGTGGCCTGATTTCTTATGCTGAATTGCAAATTCTTTTAGCTATTATTTTATTAAGTTTAATTTACGCGGTGACGCTTCCTGATAGCTTTGCCACCTCCGGAACCATGCTAAATATGGCGCGCGTCGCCGGAATTTTGCTTGTTGTAGCAATCGCGCAGAGTTTTGCGCTTATCGCCGGTGGGTTTGATATTTCTGTTGGTGCGACGATGGGTTTGACCAGTGTAGTAGCTGCGACGCTGATGGTTTCTGGTATCCCAATCGGTTGGGCCATTTTTGCTGGTATTTTGACTGGTGCCGCTGTGGGTTTGGTTAATGGAATTGGAATAGCAGTTTTTCGTGTCACGCCTTTTGTAATGACGTTGGGTATGTTGACTGCAGGCCGTGGCCTTGCGGAACTAATTGCAAATGGTGGCACAATCGTTGGTCTACCTCGAGCCTTCGCGATGTTTGGGCGAAACGCGTGGGTTGGAGGAGTGCCTAGTGCATCGTGCATCGCACTAATCGTGTTAGTCATGGCCTGGATAGTGCTACAACGCACTCGGGCTGGCCTTTATATTTATGCTATAGGTGGTAGCCTTGAAACTGCACGTGTCGCTGGAATACCGATAGTGGGCTATCAGGTCCTAGCCTATGCAATTTGCGGTGCGTTTGCAGCCTTGGCTGGATTGATGCTCACATCCCGGGTGTCAGTATCGCAAGGGAGCCTTGGCCAAGGCTATGAACTACTATCCGTCGCAACGGCAGTTATTGGTGGCGTGTTGATTGGCGGCGGCGTTGGACGACTTTTTGGAGTTGTACTTGGCGTTGGGCTCATCACTGTGCTCACAACTGGCTTAGACATCGCAGGGGTCAATCCCTTTGTTCAGCAGATGGTTACTGGAAGTGTTCTGGTACTTGCCGTTCTTATATCAAATCTTCGTTCTGGGCGAGTCAGTCTTTTTCGAATCCAGGCAAAAAAAACAGATCCATGATAACTTTTTAACAAAACTTAAAGGAGACTTACGACGCAATGATGGATTTTTAACACTAATGTAAAAGGAGATTAACAATGCAATTTCGAACTATATTTTCTAGCTCATCCGCATGCTTTAAGGTAGCTGGCCTTGCACTTTTGCTCAGTTTAGTAAGTGGCACTACAATGGCTCAGGATCTCGTATTCACAGAAGCAGAGCGTACCCCTTTGGCGTGTGACAGGCAGCTTTCTGTAGGCGAGCTTTCAAAATGGAAGGTCCCTAAGGCCAATAAACCATATAAGATTGCCATCTCGGTTCCGTCTTTTGCGAATCCATATATCCAAGCACTTATTTATGGCGCAGAGCTTGCCGCCAAAGAGGCCGGGGTGACAATCACTGTGGGGGCTGGACGAGGCTGGATGGATCCTGCTTCACAAATCACTCAGTTTGAGAACGCTATGACGCGAGGCCCAGATGCCTTTCTTATTAACCCTGCAGATCCTGCTGGTATGGCTCTCACAATTGAAGATGCAGTCGCTAATGGTGTTCCAGTGGTTGAGGTTGGGACGTTGTCGCTGGCCACAACATCACTAAAGGTTGTGCAGGACGACTATTCGCAAGGCGTTGCTGCTGCAGAGGCGCTTGGTGGTCTTATGCCTAACGGTGGTACAGGCATCCTTATGGGTGGACCGGCAAACGCAAGCTGGTCGCGTGGACGCGTTGCTGGTTTCCTTGATGCAGTCGCTAGGGACGACTCAATTACTGTAAGTAAAGTAGTCAGTACAGATATTGATCCACAGCAGGGACTGACTAGTTTCTCAAACGCGGCGCAAGCTAATCCCCAAGTTGATTGGATTTATGCAGTTGGTTCATTTCTTCTTGCCCCTCAATCCATTCCTGACGAATATGTGGGAGCCACTTATTTAGGTGGAACGCTTACTAGTGTGACACTTGAAGCGCTGCAGGATGGTGGCGCAGATGGTATTCTGCCAGATTTCCCGATCTCCGTTGGATATGTTGGTCTATCTCTAGCAATCGCAGAGTTGAACGGTGAAAAAAATGTCCAAACAAATTGTATCCCTAATGAAATAATGGGTGTGGCCGACTTGGCCGACAGTGTTTGGATCAATAGCAGCATTCTGCCTGATGACTGGCAAGTTCCAGAATAACCCTTACTCCTGCTGGCCTGTTGGCTGGCAGGGCTACTCAGAATTTTTTCTAAATTTATTTTTTTGTAGAGTGAAACCTAATGACGCTGGCTTCCTTTGATCCTGTTCTTTGTCTTGAAGGCATAGGAAAACGATTTCCAGGTGTAATTGCCTTAGAAAACGTTGATCTATCTCTTTGGTCGGGTGAGGTGCATGCTCTACTGGGTGAGAACGGCGCAGGTAAGTCCACCCTTATCAAGATTCTTTCTGGGGTGTACGCACCAGACCAAGGTCGCGTCGTTATGGATGGTAAAGAGGTTCGGATCACCTCGCCGCGTGATGCTCTAATGCTTGGCATCAGCTTTGTTCCGCAAGATACGCTTTTTGTGCCTGAGTTGTCCATTGGGCGTAATATTTTACTAGGTATGGAAGTGGGCCGCTCACGCCGAGGTAGTTTGACTACGATTGAGCGCAAACGCGTCCTAGAGGCGCTTGATAGGATTGGTGCCTCTTTTGATCCCGAAACTCCAGCGAAAGAGCTTGGTGTTCCGCACCTGCGCCTAGCGCAGATTGCGCGCGCTCTTTTGCAACCAGGAAAGTTTATGGTTCTTGATGAGCCTACAGCTGTTCTTTCTGAGCCTGATGCTGACAACCTTCTGGAGCGATTGGACGTGTTGCGTAATGAAGGACACGCTATTTTATATGTCACACACCGGCTGTCAGAGGCGATGCAATTAGCTGATAGAACCACAATTTTACGAGATGGAAAGCTCATAGGGGCTTACGGGCGTGGAGAACTTGACAGGCATGAAACTGTTCAGCTGATTGCAAGAGATGTTGGCAAAAAAATTCAACCCAGTATTGCTAAGCAAGTACATACCGAGGGCTGCTCTGTAAAATCTTCGCCAAGGCTGGAGGTTTTTAGCCTCTGCCGGAACGGCGTATTCAAAGAAATTTCGTTCTCAGCGCAGGCGGGCACTATAATTGGTATTGCGGGTGTGCAGGGCTCTGGCCACGGAGAACTTCTGCGAGCCATAGGGGGTATTGCACCATCGACAGCCGGTAAAGTTTTGATCGACGGTGTACAAAGGAACCGCGATGATCCCATTTCCTCTGCTAAGCTTGGAATGGTGACGGTCCCGGCTGATAGGCGGGGGGCAGCAATCGTCCCGGTGCTTTCGATGCGTGCAAACATAGCCTTATCTTGGCAAATTCGTGATCAGGCCCGGCGTTGGGGCCTGCGACAGCACTCTATTGAGCGTGCAATAACACATGAATACATCGATAAGTTGAATATTCGGCCAGCGGTTCCTGACATGCAGATAGGCCTACTCAGCGGGGGCAATCAACAGAAGGTGGCAATCGCTCGCATTCTTGAAGGATCACCACGTGTTCTTGCTATTGAAGAGCCGACGCAAGGCATTGATGTGAATGCTAAGGCTGAAATCCATGCGCTACTCTACAAAGTGGCGCGCGAAACTGGTGCGGTAGTTTTGATAGCAACATCAGAATTCGAAGAACTGCTTGGCCTTGCTGACGAAATCCATGTCATGAGGTCTGGCAAGTTCAGCTCCCACATCGCAGGGCACCGGGCAACCTATCATGATATTCTCGAGAATGCCTTACCATAGTTCGTAACCGCAATGCTAATGAGTTCCAGCTTATGATCAATTAACATTATATTAAAAAGGAGATACAAATGACTGAAAATGCTTCAAAAGCTCCACAGGCTATTTGGGCCGATGACAGTCCACAGCCGCTGATGCCTTACTCTCCTGCAGTAAAGGCAGGAGGATGGCTTTTCATATCTGGACAGCTCGCCAGCGACTTTAAGACAGGGATCGCTCCAGAGGCTGAACCACCCAACCCAAACGTGGAAGGGCGGTTGAAGTGGCAGTCTCATTACCTACTTAAGAACATTAATAAGGTGGTGGAAGCGGCGGGGATGGACTTGTCGAAAGATGCTGTACGTATCTGGCAATGGTTCACATCGCCCTATCCGACGCTTGAAGAATTTGCTGATGGCGAAACTTGGCCAAGGATATCGATTACTGACTATTTAAATGCAAGAAATGACTACATTCTTGAACCGCGACCGGCTTCAACGGGCATGGGCATGAAGGAGCTGCCTGTTCGTGGTGCCCTAGTTGAGGTAGATATGATTTTAATTGAGGGTGGTAAAAGTGATGGCTATTTAACGCCTGAAGATGTGCCGAGCCCGCTGGCTGGGTACTCACCTGCAATCCGCCGAGGTGACTGGGTGTTTCTGGCAGGTGAGATCCCTGTGGATTGGAAAGGCGATTACGGCGCGAGTAAGCGGTGGGGTGCAGAAAGTGCGCTTGCGCCGGAGGCGCGTATTAATCCCTTCGTTTGGTATGGTTCGGAGATTGAGCAACAGACTGATTATGTGCTTTGGAAGCTATCAAAAATAGCTAAGGCTGCTGGTAGCTCTCTTGAGCGGGCGGTTAAAGCTGACGTATATATAGGTGACCCCTCTGACTACGACGGTATGGAGCGCGTTTGGAAAAAATGGTTTCCCAAAAATCCACCTGCTCGATGTGTGATCCCCTATATGGGTCTTGGTGGTAAGGGCAGCCGGGTAGAGGTTGCACTGACGCTTCTCTCTAACGAATCTAAGCTGAAGGTTGAACCGGTATACACTGACAAGGCTCCACAGCCATTCAGCCATGAGCCTCAAGCTGTGCGCGCTGGAAATTTTTTGTTTCTCAGCCAGCTTATGGGAGCCGATGATACTGGTGTACTGCCTGGTGACCTAAATAGGCATCCAAATTTTCCCTATTATGGCCAGCCAGCTAAAGATCAGATGAACCGTATCCTCAAACATGTGGCAGCCATTTGTGAAGCGGGTGGCACCAGTCTTGAAAATGTGGTTCGTCGGGCTTGTTTCCATGATGATGGCCAGTGGTTTGCTGAATCCATTACTGAGTGGGCAGCACATTTCCCAGGGGTGAAGCCTGCGTCTACGACAATGATGTTAAATGGCCCGCTTGTGGTGCCCGGCGCACACCAGTTGCTAGATTTGACTGCCTGGATCCCAGACTGAACCAAAATCACCTGCGGGTGTGCCTGTTCCTTCATCAAGTTGTAATAATTTTTAATTATAGATTTGGGTGCGGTGGAGAAAATTTAGATATCATATTAGTCGAAGGAGGATAAACAAATGACATTTACTGTCGAACAGCAGGGCATGATAGTTGATTGGGACGTTCCAATCACGATGGATGATGGGGTAGTCCTCCGTGCTGACGTATTCCGCCCAATAGAGGTTGGAAAATACCCTGTACTTATTACATATGGACCATATGCTAAAGGGTTATCGTTCCAGAAGGGTTACCCATCGGCCTGGAACCGTATGATTACTGAACACTCAGATGTGCCTTATGGGTCTAGCAACTTGCATCAGAATTGGGAGGTGGTGGACCCTGAAAAATGGGTGTCAAAAGGATATTGTATTATACGGGTCGACAGCCGTGGTACTGGCCGATCACCAGGGTACATTGATCATTTTTCTCCTCGAGAGACTAAAGATTTTTATGATTGTATCGAGTGGGCCGGTGTACAGATATGGTCTACGGGTAAGGTTGGCATTAACGGTGTGTCTTACTACGGAATCAACCAGTGGCAGGTAGCCACTCTTCAGCCACCACACCTTTCTGCCATGTGTATCTGGGAAGGGTCTGCCGACTGGTATCGCGACATGACCCACCATGGTGGTATCCTATCTACCTTCTGGGCCAACTGGTACGATATGCAGGTCCGCACAGTGCAATATGGTTTAGGTGAGCGCGGTGGACGTTCTGACGTAAGTGGGCTGCTTATCTGTGGCGACGAGACGCTGTCGGACGAGGAATTAGCCAATAATCGCTGCAGCTTTGGTGACAAAATTCTAGCCCATCCATTAGATGATACCTATCACCAGGAGCGGTCGCCAATCTGGGAAAATATCACTGCACCCTTACTTTCTGCGGCTAACTGGGGAGGGCAAGGCCTCCACCCCCGCGGTAACTTTGAGGGTTTCTACCGTGCCGCCTCAAAAAATAAATGGTTAGAGTGTCATGGCTTGGAGCATTGGACGCACTTCTACACTGACTATGGTAGAAATATCCAACTACAGTTTTTTGACCATTTTTTGAAAGGATCAGATAACGGGTGGAGCGATCGGCCCCGTGTTCAACTTCAGGTCCGCCATGTAGACCGTTTTGAGGAGCGCTTTGATACTGCATGGCCGCTGCCCGCTACTAACTGGACCAAATTCTATCTAGACCCTCATTGCCAAACACTATCTCTAAAGCCGCCAAAAATAGAGGCGGAACTGTCCTTTGACGCGGTAGGTGATGGTTTGACCTTCTTTTCCGAACCAATGACTTCTAACACTGAAATCACTGGCCCTAGTGCTGCTCGCCTAGTTGTATCATCCAGCACTAACGACGCAGACATCTTTCTGGTGCTGCGCGTATTTTCACCAGACTTTAGAGAAATTACCTTTATGGGGGCTATCGATCCACATACGCCCATAGCGCAGGGCTGGCTTCGTGCATCACATCGGGAGCTGGATCCTGATCTTACAGAGCAGTGGCGACCCTACCATAAGCACGCTGTTCAGGATCTACTAACGCCTGGTGTCTCAACCCCACTTGACGTTGAGATTTGGCCTACCAGCATAGTAGTTCCCATGGGCTATCGCCTCGCACTTTCCATATTGGGGCGTGACTATATCTGGCAAGAAAAGACAGGTGCAAAACTGTCGAACTTTAAGAACGAACTGCGCGGTTGTGGCCCATTCCTGCACGACGACCCAAGGGACCGGCCTACAGAAATTTTTAGCGGTATTACGACGCTGCATATTAACGTAGAAGATCCTAGCCATGTGTTGTTGCCGATTATGCCGTCTTAATCTCTTTTGACCTATGCCTATGGTATTGAGCTATTTTTAGTTACAAAGGCTTTTTAGCCAAGTTGGCGCTATCTATCTGATAGATAGCGCAAGATGCCTGACCATGGGTGTCCTACAAAGGGCGCTGCACCATGATGTGTAGGCTTCAGGTATTAGTTTCTCGGATTTATTGGGTAGATTTTTATTTAGAGCGTCCAATATTCGGCTCTGGAAATGATAGAGTATAGCTGAGAAACTAAGAACCCGATGTATTTTCAACGGAGTGGCCCTGATCGTTACCGAGGCAGCTCAGACCGCGCTTCATGCTTTGGACTATTGCGCCATACTCACGATTTAAAATACCAGAAAAAAGGTACCCAATTGCCGCAAGTTGGGTACGTCCCCCTCCTTTTATTCTAAGTACCTTGCTGGCGCGTAGGGTGACATGTCGATGTTAGGTGTATGGCCATCTATCAACTGCGCAATGAGGTGCCCAGTTTTAGGCCCAGCAGTTAAGCCGACGTGTTGATGGCCGAACCCCGTGTATATCCTTGACGTACCCAACTCTCCGACCAGAGGAAGACTGTCCGGAGTGGATGGCCGAAACCCCATCCATTCTTGGGTCCCCGAATAAGTGAGGTTGGGAAATACTTCTTTTGTATGCCGCATCAACAACTTGATGGGAGCGTTGCTTGGACCGGTGTGATGGTCTCCAAGCTCAACAGTACCCGCACAACGCAATCCCATTTCCATTGGATTGACACCAAATTTTCCAGAAGTAATCATCATTGGGTTGCGCGGCATTTCTGATGGATTTTCGAACAAGACATGATAACCGCGCTCAGTTTCCAATGGCACCCTCAACCCAAGCTTTTTCATTAAATCTTTTGACCAGATGCCAGCCGTAATCACGGCATGACTACATTCAAATAACCCATTGTCCGTATCAATATGCGAAATTTGGCCACCTTTTTTGTGCAAATCGAGGACTTCTGCCTGAATAAACTTGCCACCATTCTTAGTGAAGTATTTGGCCAATTCGGTAATATATTGGCCTGGATTTAATATATGGCCTTGGCCCTCAAGAACTGCCAAACACTGAATTGTAGACCCAAGAATTGGTTCACACTCCTGCACTTCAGCACCCGTAATAACCGTAGGTTCAAAACCTGCGGTCTTTTTGAGCCCCCAAGTGTAAGCGTCGGCGTCAAAATACGCCTTGGATCTATATGCATAGCTAAACTTACTGTCAGTCACCCAGCGCTCTAAATCAGTGCCTTGGACGAGTGATTTATGTTGATCCACTGCGTCGCATACGAGTGGTATCTGGCTTGATACAATACGCTTGGTTGAGGCATCGTTTGCCTGTGACAAAAACTTTGTAAGCCATGGTAGAAGCTTTGGAAAGTAAGACCACTTCATAAAAAAAGGGCTATTGGGGTCCATAAGATACATTGGGGCTTCTCTCCAGAGAGTGGGTGATGTTACCGGAGCGACCGCCCATTGCGCCAGTAAGCCTGCGTTACCGAAAGATGCACCCATCCCTGGTAATCCTTTGTCGATTAGAATTACTGCGTGACCTGACCTCTGTAGCCAAATTGCAGTAGATACACCGACCATACCCGCGCCGATAACGACTATAGATGTGTCTTTCATACGGCCCCCAATCCGGTTAAAATAAGCTTGTTATTTAGCACAGCCATGATGAATAAATACAAGTTTATTAGAGGTTAAACTCATTCTGTCTACGATAACAATCATGCTTTGGTACAGGATCCTTCTATGTCTTATCCTGATGATATTAAATAAGCCGTCATACTCGTCACTATGCTAGAAGATGGTAATGTAATTCGTATAGAAACTGGTGCTACTTTACAGACAAAATGGCCCACAGTTTTAGCTAATCCTATAATAAAGGCCGCAGCCAATGGTATTATATTTTCAGCCTACCGCATCAAATAAGCACCATGTTGCTATGGTGGTTTGGAACTTTCCAGACGCCAGAACACAGAAATTTAATGAGGCTTTGATCGAAAAATACATAATTTTTTTAGTCAGGCTTTGTCTCTAAAAATAATGATATTTACTGGTGACTGAAAGGTTCACATCGAAACCTAAGTAGACCTAAATAGTTGAACCACTCATCATATACCCAAATAAAAAACTCTAGTTCGGCAAGGTTTTCTATCGCGACATCCTCTTAGGGTTTAAACATAATATTAAGGGAAAGATTGCCATAATAAGCAGGGCTGCGATGAGAAATGGTGCGCCGGGAAAATATATCCCTTCGTTATTTACAAATAACTCGAACACGCCGGTAAGCACAAGTGGTGCTGCCACTGCTGCAACCGATGCTAGAGATGCAATCACCCCCTGTACTAAACCTTGCTGGTCATCAGCTACTCTATTAGCGGCAAATGCTGTCAGCAAGGGCGGCGCCATATCTGACAGGGCCGCCATAGGTATAATTGTTGCTACTGCCCAAGCCGCAGTGGAAAACCCGAAACCTAACAGTGCAATCACTGCAGCGATACTAGCAAAAATTAGGGTTTTGTAATCGCCAAGACGTTTGGTCATTTGTGGTAATAATCCAGCCTGCACTGCTGCAATCATAATTCCATATGCTGACAGGGTTAGTCCGATGGTGAAACTGCCCCAATCAAATACCTCACGCCCCCAAAAAGTCCAGATGGTTGGATAGACCATATTTGCGAACTCAAACACGAAGATACAGATTAGTGGAACAGCAAGCCCAGGGATTAAAAAAGCCCTTAGAATAGACGCAAAAGGATTTAAGTCACTTTTACCGAAAGGCCGACGGTTTTCTTTTTTTAGAGATTCTGGCAAAATAAGGAGGCCAAAAATCATATTGAGCGTTGAGAGCAATGCGGCAATCCAGAAGGGTGCCGTGACATGCCAACCCGACGAGATCCCACCCAGAGCAGGCCCGAAAACAAAACCGATGCCAAAGGCAGCTCCAATCATACCAAAGGCGGTACCCCGCTCCTCTGGCTTGGTAATATCAGAGATATACGCTGTTGCTGTTATATATGTGGCGCCAGCCATGCCCGCGATTATCCGGCCCATCAGTAGCACCCAATAGGTCTGCGCCATTGCCATAATAATGTAATCAATCGCTAATGTAGCCAACGCTGCAATCAATATCGGCCTGCGTCCGCACCAGTCTGAAAGGCTACCAACAATTGGACCAAATAGAAACATTGCTGCAGCATAAGCAGACATCATTACGCCGCCCCATAATGCCCCCTCGGCTACGCTGCTAGCGCCAACACGATCCATTAGGTCAGGCATGATCGGAAATACGATGCCAACACCGATTGCATCAATCATCAGAGTTGTTAAAATGAAAAGAAAGGGGCCAGTTAGCTTCATACCATTAACCGATATATTAAATTTAATGCTCATAAGAATGTAATTGCGAAGTACTACTTAAGAGATCGTATCACAGGAGTCGACGCGTAATGAAAATCCTCCTCGCCCAGTATCAGCAAAAATTTATACTACCGTTGACTAAGTAGCTAACAGAGTTAAATCAAAAAAACCCCACACCCATGGGTGAGAGAACCCGTCGTTCAAGCCTCAGTGACACTGACATCTTTTTGAATCTAATGTTCACATTTTCTCAATAGCCTTTAGCAGCCTAAAAAATTTTATTTTTACAAAATTAGTTACTCTATTTCTGAAGACGCTGCCCAGAGGTTTATATCTTGATCACCGGACAAACGGTCAATTTCCGAAAGTTCATCCTCTGTAAAGTTTAGGTTCTCAATTACGCCCACACAATCTAAAATTTGCTCTGATTTTGAAGCTCCAATTAGGGCAGTAGTTACTCTGCCACCTCTTAAAACCCACGCTAAAGCCATTTGGGCTAAAGTCTGGCCACGACTAGAAGCAATGTCATTAAGTTTGTTAAGTGTCCCGATGAGTTCTGGTTTTATTTTATTTTTATCGAGACTTTTGCCCTGTACTGCTCGACTATCGCTCGGGAGGCCATTCAAGTATTTTTTTGTTAGCATTCCCTGAGCTAGGGGTGTGAATGCGATTGATCCAACACCTAGGTCTTCCAGCGTATCTAGGAGGTTATCATCTTCGACCCAGCGATTAAACATATTGTAGCTTGGTTGATGGATGACGCACGGGGTGCCTAGTTCTTTTAAGATTTTTACAGCTTCTTTAGTGCGCTGACTGTTATAACTTGATATTCCCACGTACAAAGCCCGCCCAGACTTAACTATATGATCTAATGCTCCCATTGTTTCTTCTAAAGGCGTATTAGGGTCAAAACGATGTGAATAGAAAATATCTACATAATCTAACCCCAGTCTTTTCAATGACTGATCACACGATGCAATTAAGTATTTCCGGCTCCCCCATTCACCATAAGGGCCAGGCCACATATCATAGCCCGCTTTTGAACTGATTATTAATTCGTCTCTAAAACCTGAAAAATCAGTTTTTAGGATATCTCCAAATGCTTCTTCGGCACTACCAGCAGGTGGGCCGTAATTATTAGCTAGGTCAAAATGGGTGATCCCATTATCGAAAGCAGTCTGGCAGATGTCTTGTTTATTTTGGTGTGCGAAATCATGACC